>NZ_CAPF01000076.1:0-9797 GCF_000321165.1 Enorma timonensis | reverse complement strand
TTTCGCTCAGTTTGGGAATCGGCTCTGTCCCCGATGGCCTGAAGCCGCCCCGCCGTAGTGGCGCATGCGGCTACAGTGCGATGAGAACGACGAGGTAGAGCGCACATACCGCGATCGCCATGGCGTCGTGCGGGGCGAGCCGCAGCTCGTGGTAGTGCGTGCGCCCCGCGCCGCCTGTGTAGCAGCGCGCCTCCATAGCGCAGGCGAGGCGGTCGGCGTGGCGCACCGCGGCGGAGAAGAGCGGCACCGCGAGCGGGATGAACGCGTGGATGCGATCGCGGAACCGCGCACCCTCGAGCTTCGCACCGCGCGCGATCTGGGCATTGGCGATGGCGCGCGCGTCCTCGCCCAAGATGGGCACGAAGCGCAGGGCGATGGAGAGCACGAGCATGCCCTCGCTCACGGGAACGCCCAGGCGCGCGAGGGGCGCGAGCAGCCGCTCCGCCGCATCGGTGAGCGCCATCGGTTGGGTGGTGAGCATGAGCAGCGACCCCATGAGCAGCAGGAAGAGGAAGCGCAGGGTGTAGAGGGCGGCCGCCTGCACGCCGCCCGTGGTGATGCGGAGCACGCCGAGGGCGACGAGCTCGGTTCCCGTTCCCACGAAGAGCAGGTTGAAGAGCGAGGTCACCACCAGGAAGAACACGACGGGCTTGAGCTGCGCAAGCAGGCGGCTCACGGGCACGCGGGCAAGGGCGATCGCGGCGAGCACGAAGGCGCCGGCGAGCGCGAGCTCGAGGGCGTTCGTGACGATGAGGCAGCTCACCATGTAGCCGATGGTCGCCACGATCTTGACGCGCGGATCGAGCGCATGGATGGGCGACGCGGCCGAGTAGTACCGGCCGATGCTAATGCGCGCGGACACGGCGCACCTCCTTCACGAGCTCATCGAGGGTGAGCGGGTCGCCTGCGATCGGGATGCCCTGCGCGCGCAGGCGGCGGGCAGCGGCAAGCGCACTCGGCACGCCGGGGAGCAGCTGCTCGTCGACGGAGAAGACCTCGCGCGGGCTGCCCTCGGCCACCACCGCGCCCCGGTCGAGGGCGATGACGTGGTCGGCGAGCTCAGCGACGTCGTCCATGTCGTGCGTGATGGTGAAAAGCGTGGTGCCCCGCGCCTTGAGGCTGCGCATGAGGGCGCGCATGCGGCGGCGGGCCTGGGGGTCGAGGCCAGCCATGGGCTCATCGAGGATGAGGATGCCCGGGCGCATGGCGAGCACGCCGGCGATGGCGACGGCGCGGCGCTGACCGCCGGAGAGGGCGAACGGGGAGCGGTCGAGGAGACCCGGTTCCGCGGGCAGGCCGACCGCGTCGAGCGCCTCCGCGATGCGCCGCGCCACCTCCTCCTCGTCGAGTCCGAGGTTTCGGGGGCCGAACGCGACGTCGTCGAAGACGGTCTCGGCGAAGAGCTGGCGCTCGGGCAGCTGCGCCACGAAGCCCACGCGGGCGCGGAGCTCGTCGCGGCGGGAGGCGTCCGCGCTGTCGATGCCCGCTACGAGCACCCGCCCGGTGTTGGGCAGCTTGAGCGCGCAGGCAAGCTCGGCGGTGGTGGACTTGCCCGACCCGGTTCGTCCGATGAGCGCGGTGAGCGAGCCCGCCGGGACGGATGCGGTGAGGTCGCGCAGGGTGTCCGCCGTGCGCGGCATGCGGCGAAGGCGGATGCCCAGGCGCGCGAGCAGGCCGGTGCGCCTATGCGGGTGGCGCTCGTCCGCATAGGAGAACGAGACGTGCTCGAGCGCGATGGCGGGGGCGGGGGAGCTGCCGGGCGCGGGGCCGGGCGCGTGATCGCTGGCGGGCGCGGGCGTGCGCGGCGTTGCTGCCGCGGGCTCTATGCCGGGTTCGTGCGTCGCTTCGGTCGCATCGCATGTCGCGAGCGCGTCCTCGAGGCGCAGCTCGAACGGAAGCTCGAGCCCGAGCCGCTCGATGGCGTCGCGCCGGGCGAACACCTCGGCGGGTGTGCCGTCGAGGGCGACCGTGCCCCGGTCGAGCACGATGACGCGATCCGCGTCGAGGGCGTTGTCCATGAAGTGCGTGATGTGGACGATGGTGATGCCGCGCGCGGCGAGGTCGCGGAGCACGCGCTGGATGGCATGGCGACCGCGGGCGTCGAGCATCGCGGCGGGCTCGTCGAGCACGAGCACCTCGGGCTCCATGGCGAGCGCGCCCGCGATGGCCACGCGCTGGCGCTGGCCGCCCGAGAGGTCAGCGGGGTCTGCCTGCGCGAACGCCGTCATGTCCACGGCTTCGAGCGCCGCATCGACGCGGCGGCCGATCTCGGCCGTCGGCACGCCGAGGTTCTCGGGGCCGAAGGCGACGTCGTCGGCCACGATGCTCGTCACCATCTGGTCATCCGGGTATTGGAAGACCATCGCCACGCGCCGGCGGATGTCGAGCGCCTGCTCCGGGCTGCCGTCGACGTCGCGGCCCACCACGCGCACCCGCCCCTCCGTGGGGACGAGCAGGGCGTTCATCAGGCGTGCGAGCGTCGACTTCCCCGACCCGTTGCCGCCGAGGATGCACACGTGCTCGCCGCGCGCGATGGAGAGCGTCACGCCGCGTAGCGCCTCGGTGCCGTCGGGGTAGGTGAGGCGGACGTCGGCGAAGTCGATGACGGGCTCGGCGGCTGCGGCTGCCGCGTTGTGTGCGGCGGCGGGGGTGGCTGCGCCCGCGGGGGCGGCACCGGCGGCTGCAGTGGAGGTGGCGCCGGCGGTCATGCCGTCAGAGGCGCGCGCCATGCTACCGCGACCCCGAGCCCTCGGGCGCGAGCACGGCCATGCAGGGCGCGAGCAGCGCCTGCCCCGCCACCACGTTGATGACCATCTTGAGCGCGTTGAACGGCAGGAGGATCGGCAGGATCATCGCGGCCACATCGGCCACGGTGACCGCGGTGTAGAGCGGCGTCACCACGAGGTTGAGCGCGCACGACACGATCACCGAGAGCACGGCGCCCACGACCATACCCGCGATCGAGCCCGCGCGCGTACGACGGCGCGCGTAGATGAGCGCGGCGGGGATGATGAGCGCGCAGGTCGAGACCATGCCCATGGGCGCGCCGAAGGGGTCGAGGAACACGCGCGGCAGCCACGAGATGATAGCGACCGCGGCGCCCAGCTTGGGACCGAAGGCCAGCGCGGCGATGAGGCAGACGATGCCCGACGGGTCGTACATGAGCCATGGGGCCGCGGGGAAGATGGGGATCTGGATGAAGCTCAGGATGAGCGACGCGGCGGTGAAGAGCGCGGTGAGCGCGACCTTCCTGGTGTTGACGTGCGAGGTGCGCTCGGTAGCGCGCGTGGGACTGCTCATGGCAGCGCCTCCGTTTCTTCCATCCGGACTGTACCGTCGGCTCCGGAATCTCACCGGATCGGCCGCATGTGCGGCTCGCGGGCTCCTGGCGCGGCGCGCGGCTTCCTTTCACTGCACGCGGGATGTTGGCCAGTTACCGCCGGTAGGGAATCTCACCCAACCCTGAAACTATGCGAGACCACTATACCCGTTCGGGGCCGCTTGACGCCGGAACGTAACAAATCCCTGCAGAACCACGACACATCCGGGTCGCGGGAGCGGTGGCTGGTGCGGCGGCCGGAGGCTGCAGCGGCAGCGTCCCCGCGCGCAGACAGTCGCGTTTTATGTGGTTCGAGCGCGCGTGGGTGGCGGGAAGGCGGGGCGGGTCGGCCAGTCAGGGTATAGTGGGTGCGAAGAAACCACGAGATAGCGCGGCTCGCGCCGTGAGAGGGCGGTCCCCATGCACGAATACAGCACGATGAGCGACGAGGTCATCTGCGCGCTCGGCGCGGCGGTGGGCGAGGACAACGTGCTCCTCGCCGAGCCCATGAGCGCGCACACCACGTTCAAGATCGGCGGGTCGGCGGACGCGGTCGTCCTGCCGCGCACGCCCGAGGCGGCGGCGCGGGCGCTCGACGTGTGCGCGATCGCCGATGTGCCGGTGACGGTGGTTGGCAACGGCTCCGACCTGCTCGTGGGCGACCGCGGCATCCGCGGCGTCGTGGTGCTGCTGCGCGAGAACCTCTCGGACGTGCGCATCGAGGGCACGCGGGTGCACGCCCAAGCGGGGGCGCTCCTGCGCGACGTGGCGCTCGCGGCGGCAGATGCGGGCCTGTCCGGCATGGAGCCGCTCTGGGGCATCCCCGCTGCGGTGGGCGGTGCCTGCCATCAGAACGCCGGTGCCTACGATGCCTGCATCGCGGACGTGCTCGAGACGCTCACGGCCTACGTGCCGGGCGCCGTCCTGCCGGATGGTTCGCGCGGCAAGGGCTCGGTGCGCACGTTCGGCCGCGATGAGCTCGCGTTCGGATACCGCGAGAGCCGCGTGGCGACGGATGGGCTCGTGGTGCTCGAGGCCGTGTTCGCCCTCGTGCCGGACATGGAGGCATCCATCCGCGCCCGCATGGACGACTACCAGCGCCGTCGCGAGGAGAAGCAGCCGCTCGAGCTTCCCTCCGCCGGTTCCACCTTCAAGCGGCCTGCGGGCTATTTCGCCGGGAAGCTCATCATGGACGCCGGGCTGCGCGGGTGCCGCGTGGGCGGGGCGCAGGTCTCGGAGAAGCACTGCGGGTTCGTGGTGAACACGGGCGGGGCGACGGCTGCCGACGTCAACGCCCTCATCGAGCACGTGCAGGCCGAGGTGCGCGAGCAGTTCGGCGTGGAACTCGAGCCCGAGGTGCACCGCATCGGCGAGTTCTAGGCCATCCGGCGCCTCGCGTCGGCGTTTTTCACGCGCCAAGCGCCCAAAGTGGTGTTCAAATTCAGATATGCGCGATTGCGGAGCCCGTTCAGCCGGGCTCGTCGTGGCGCGCACAGGAAAACCCCAGGATTGCCTTGCGCCGATAGGGTCGTTCGGGGCGTTTCGGCCCCGTTTGACGCCCCGCGCGGCGATCGAATCGCGCATATCTGAATTCTGCCACCACATGAGGCGCCTTCGATGTCGAAAACGCCCCGCCGTCCGGCGATAGCCCCCTCGCCAAACGGCCGCGGGGGGCGTATCGTGGAGCCGCGTCGCCGTCGCACAAGGAGGTTCCATGACCTACGACCACGTTGCCCAATCGGATCCGGCCGTCGCCGCCGCGCTCGCGCAGGAGCTCGACCGCCAGCGCCGCACCATCGAGCTCATCGCCTCGGAGAACATCGTCTCGCCGGCCGTGCTCGAAGCCGTGGGCAGCGTGCTCACCAACAAATATGCCGAGGGGTACCCGCGGCATCGCTATTACGGCGGCTGCGAGAAGGTCGACCTCGTCGAGGACCTGGCGCGCGACCGCGCCTGCGAGCTCTTCGGCTGCGCGCACGCCAACGTGCAGCCGCATTCCGGCGCGAACGCCAACCTCGCCGCGTACATGGCGCTGCTTGAGCCCGGCGACACGGTCATCGGCATGAGCCTCGACCAGGGCGGTCACCTCACGCACGGCTCGCCGGTGAACTTCTCGGGACGGCTGTACCGCTTCCTGTCCTACGGGTTGGATCCCAAGACCGAGACCATCGACTACGACGGCCTCGAGCGCCTGGCGCGGGAGGAGCGGCCGAAGCTCATCGTGGGCGGCGCGTCGGCGTATCCGCGCGTCATCGATTTCGAGCGCCTCGCCGCCATCGCGCACGGCGTGGGCGCGAAGCTCATGATCGACATGGCGCACATCGCCGGCCTCGTGGCGACGGGCGCGCACCCGAGCCCCTTCCCGCATGCGGACGTGGTGACCTCGACCACGCACAAGACCCTGCGCGGGCCGCGCGGCGGGCTCATCCTCACGAACGACGACGCCCTCGCGAAGGCCATCGACAAGGCGGTCTTCCCCGGTACGCAGGGCGGCCCGCTCATGCACGTGATCGCGGGCAAGGCGGTCGCGTTCGGCGAGGCGCTCCAGCCGGAGTTCGCAGCCTACATCGCGCATGTGGTGGAGAACGCCGCGGCGTTGGGCGAGGGGCTCGTCGCGGGCGGCCTGCGCCTCGTGTCCGGCGGCACGGACAACCACCTCTGCCTCGTGGACCTCACGGCGTCGGACGTGACCGGCCGCGACGCCGAGCGCCTGCTCGACAGCGTGGGGCTCACCGTGAACAAGAACGCCATCCCGGGCGAGCCACGGTCGCCCTTCGTGACGAGCGGCATCCGCGTGGGTTCCGCGGCAGGCACGACGCGCGGCTTCACGGCCGACGAGTTCCGCGAGATCGGCTGGCTCATCGCGCGCGCCGTGTTCGGCAAGGATGATGAGGCGGAGCTCGCGGCGATCCGCGCCCGCACCGCCGAGCTGCTCGCCGCTCACCCGCTCTATCCGGAGCTATAGCCGCGCCGGGGTGCGCCCGGCCCATTCGGGACGGCCCTCGATGCGCCCCGGGAGCGTCCGAACCGCCTAGTCGCGCATGCTATGGACGAACTTCTCGACCGCCTCGACGATGAGGTCGATGGGCGAGGCGCACGTCCGCATCGACGAGGCGTCGCTGTACGGCCGCCGCGCGCAGAAGCTCACCGCCTGAGCCAGGGGCGTCGCTTCCGAGAGGTTGGTGCGGCCGTCCGCGATGAGCTGCTCGGCGAGGTCGGATGCGAGGTCGCGCCGGTCGAGGGCGATGAGCGCCGCCACCAGGTCGACCGCCTCGTCGTCCGAGAGGCTGTCGATGCGCCCTTCGCACCCCCTCAGGGCAATCTCCGCCCACCGGACGTTGGCTGCCGCCCGTCCCAGGATGCGCGCCCCCTCGGGCATGAGCCGGGTGCCCATGTCGACGAGCAGGGCGCGCGCCACGAACGCGGCGATGAGGAGGGCGACCGTTCCGTAGGCGAGCGCGCCGTCGATGTCGGCGGTCACGGGCAGGGCGATGCCCAGGATTGTGACGAGCATCATGACCGGCATGCTGAAGAGGATCCGCGGAATCAGGCCCGGGTGTTCGACGAGCTCCGCGCGGCAGAGGTCGTCGGTGTAGCGCCCGAGGTAGCCGCCCAGCCGGGTATACCGCTCGCGTACGCGATCGGTGAAGGTGCAGAGCTCCTCGACGGTCGCGCTCACGGTGCCTGGCGGCATCACGAGGCCGACCGCCCCGCAATCGATGTCGTCGAGCGCCGTCGTCCGCACGCTGAGTACGAGCCTGCCGCCGTATGCGTGCAGCGGCTGGCTCGAGGCCGCGCGCCGCCCGCGCCGTCGCTCCCTTCGCCGTGCGCGCTGATCGGAGACGATGGGGCCGGCTTGCAGCTCGTCGGCCTCGTCTTCCGCCCGCTCGCGTCGCTCCGCCTGCGCGGGGCTCAGCTCGATGAACGAGAGGTCCGCTCGGGCGATGAGCTGCACAATGCGGGCGAGAGCGGCCTGCACGGCGTCGGTCTCGCTGCGCGTCTTGAACTCGCTGTGGCAGCGCAGCGCCGCGAGGAGCGTCGGGTGCAAGGCGGGCACGCGGGGCGACGGGGCCTCGTCCTGGGGAATGGGGATGTCGCCGTGCGCGCTTAGCCGATGCTCGATACCGCAGCAGACGATGTAGGCGATGGGGATTCCCCAAGCGGTGATGAACGGGTGGACGGCGGCGAGCACGTCGGTAAGGGTAGCTGGAAGCACGGTGCGCCTCCTTTGGGCGATGCGGTGGCGCGCATGCCGCGCGCCGTCTCCAGTTTACGTGCCCCCGGGTACGCGCTGCTCGCGCGGGCGCAGCCCTTACCAAGCCTTTACCGGTGCAGGGTGGCGAGGGGGTCGAACCGCCGCGACGGCAAATTAACCATGCCCTATTTGCATGGTAAAGCATGCAATATAGGTCTTTTACATGATATGGGGCGACCCATACCATAGGTTTCGAAAGGAGCTGATGGTATGAGCGACCTGTCTGAAGACCTCGAGCGCTGCCTCTGCGACTGCGCCTGTGACGTCCGGGCCGCGGCGCGCGCGAAGACCTCGTGCACGGAGGGCCGCGTGCGCGAGACCAAGCGCGTCCTTTTGGGCGAGCGCCAGCGCCTCCTCGATGAGCTGCACGCCTCGCAGCGCGGCATCGACGCGATCGATCACATCCTGCATCGGGTGAGCTGCGAGTGCGTGCCCGCCAGCCAGCGCGGCACCGACGCGCCCCGGCACGACGGCGAGGTGAGCGCCCATGGATAGCGGCCTTGTCACGCTGCTCGTCGATTCATTCCCCAAGATCCTCATCCCCGGCCTCATGGTGACGCTGCCGCTCGCGCTTGTCTCGTTCGCCTTCGCGCTCGTCATCGCGGTGGCGACGGCGCTCGTGCAGTACGCGAACGTGCCCGTGCTCAAGCACGTCGCGCGCCTCTACATTTGGATCGTGCGCGGCACGCCGCTCTTCGTCCAGCTGTACCTCGTCTACTTCGGCCTGCCCGACCTGGGCATCATGCTCGATTCGCTCCCGACGGCCGTCATCGTGCTCTCCGTCAACACGGGGGCGTACGCGGCCGAGACGATGCGCGCGGCGCTCGAGAGCGTGCCGGCGGGCCAGCTGGAGGCGGGCTTTTGCGTGGGGATGAGCTATCTGCAGGTCATCCGCCGCATCGTGCTGCCGCAGGCGTTCCGCACGGCGTTCCCGCCGCTTTCGAACGAGCTCATCTCGCTCGTGAAGGACACGTCGCTCGTGGCGAGCATCCTCGTGGCGGAGATGTTTCGCGCGGCGCAGGAGATCGTCTCGCGCGAATGGGTCACCATGCCCATCTACCTCGAGGTCGCGGCGATCTACCTGCTGTTCTCGACGGTGCTCACCTGGCTGCAGCGCATGGGCGAGCGGGCGCTCGCGCGGCATGGCATGGAGCGGGGGTAAGCTATGGCGGAGATGCTGAACCATGGCGCGGAATCGCGGGCGGTCGGGCGCGGAGACGCGCCGGCCCAGCCGCCCATGCTCGCGCTCACGGGCGTGCGGAAGTCGTTCGGCGGCACCGAGGTGCTGCACGGGGTCGACCTCTCGGTGCGCAAAGGCGAGGTCGTGGCGGTGCTCGGGCCGTCCGGCTCCGGCAAGACGACGCTCCTGCGCTGCGCGAACCTCCTCGAGCGCGCGGACGCGGGCACGCTCGAGCTCGCGGGGGAGCGCCTCGACCTCGCGTCCGCCACGCCGCGGCAGGCGGCCGGGGTGCGCCGGCGCACGGGGTTCGTCTTCCAGGGCTACAACCTCTTCCGCAACCGCACGGTGCTCGGCAACGTGACCGAGGGGCTCGTCGTGGCGCGCAAGGTGCCGCGCGCGGAGGCGGAGGAGCGCGCCCGCGCGTGCCTGGCGCGCGTGGGGATGGACGACCGCTGCGATGCCTATCCGGAGGAGCTCTCCGGCGGGCAGCAGCAGCGCGTCGCCATCGCCCGCGCCATGGCGACCGACCCCGAGATCATCTTCTTCGACGAGCCCACCTCGGCGCTCGACCCGGAGCTCACGGGCGAGGTGCTCGGCGTGATGCGGCAGCTCGCGGAGGACGGCATGACCATGCTCGTGGTCACGCACGAGATGGGCTTCGCGCGGAACGTCGCCGACCGCGTCGTGTTCATGGAGGACGGCGCGGTGGTGGCCGAGGCGTCGGCGCGGACGTTCTTCGACCAGCCGGCGAACGACCGCGTGCGCGCGTTCCTGCACCACACGATGGGTCATTTGGGGACGTGTTCCTTTTGACCCCTTATGGGTTGGTTGGGGACGTGTTCCTTTCAACCCATTCCTTTCAACCCCTCGGCGCGCTACGCCCATGCGAGGCGCGCGACCGTTTGAGAACAACAGCGTAAGAAAGGCGGAATCACGATGATGGGCAACATGACACGCAGGGGTTTCCTCGCCGCGACGGCGGGAGCGGCCGGTGCGGCGGCGCTCGGGCTCGCGGGCTGCGGCGGCACGGGCGCGTCGGCGGG
>NZ_CAPF01000077.1:0-40732 GCF_000321165.1 Enorma timonensis | reverse complement strand
CCCCCGCTTGATTCTGCGCATATCCATGATATGAGCGGAACGCGCGAATACGCTGCCGCAGAGCGCATCGCCCGTTCTATAGAACGCGAGATGGGCGTACAGCTGCCTTGTGAGGAGGTTACCTACATCGCGATTCACCTCGCAGGTCGTCAGACACTACCCGATTACGAGAACATCTCCGAGCCCTCAGTCATAACCGATGAGGTTTGGCAGGTTGTTTCGAGAATGCTCGACCTTGTATGGAAGACGTTCCGCTTCGATTTCCGCAACGATCTCGAGCTTCGTATGAATCTCGCGCGCCACATCGTCCCGCTTGCGTATCGCTTGCGATATCACATGAAGCTTGAGAATCCGCTACTCTCTGATATCACGACCCGCTTCCCGCTTGCCTACACCATTGCGGTGGATGCTTCGGCGGTACTGGCGACCACCTATGGCGCTCGCCCTTCAGAGGATGAGATAGGGTATCTTGCTCTTGCCTTCGCACTTGCGCTTGAGCGCCAGAAGCAGCCTGCTCCAAAGAAGCGCTTGCTGCTTGTATGCGCCTCCGGCCGTGGAACAGCGAAACTCCTCGAATATCGCTGTAAGCAGGAGTTCGGCGATTACCTCGATTCGATTCTGACCTGTGATTATACCCAGGTTAAAAACGTCGACTTTTCTCACATCGACTACGTGTTTACCACCGTGCCGCTTGATGCCGACTTGCCTGTCCCGGTACGTCAGATTGCGCTCTTCTTGGATGATGACGACGTTGCGGGAGCTCGTACGGCACTGAGCGAGCCTGTATCCCGAAATGGAGTTCGAAGGTTCTTCCGTGAGGAGCTCTTCTATCCGCACCTGAAGGCGCATGACGAGGCAGAAGTGCTGGACATGCTCTGCCGCAACCTTGCGTCGATTGGTGGCTATGGCCCTAGGCTTCGCGAGCTGGTTCAGGCGCGCGAGGATCTTATGAGCACAGCGTACGGCAACGGCGTTGCCGTCCCGCATCCGCTCGAGGCGCTCAAGGGCAATACGCTCGCTTGCGTGGCTCTCCTTGATGAACCGGTGGCGTGGGGGCAGGAGGGCGTGTCCGTGGATACGGTGCTACTTGTGGCCTATGGCACCGATGACGTGTCAGAGATGAGCGAATTTCATCGCGTGGTCGTGAATTTGCTATTCGACAACGATGGCACGAGGCGTCTTCGCGAGATCGGAGATTTTGAATCGTTTTCGTCACTTATTGGAGAAGAGGAAGGAAGTGCATCATGACCGACAAGCAACAGGTCGCCGGCGATGATGAGATGAAGGAGTTTACTCCCGAAGAGCTCGAGATGCTTTCGTTCGGGCTTATCGGTTCGGCGGGTCAGGCGCGCAGCCTTGCGTTCAGCGCTTTGAAGGCGGCGCGAGCGGGAGATTTCGAGCACGCGGATGAACTCATCACGCAGTCTAAGGAGGCCGCTATCGCCTCGCATGATCAGCAGACGAAGCTGCTTGTGCGCGAGGCGAACGGTATCCATACGCCCGTCGATGTAATGCTCGTGCACGCGCAGGATCACCTCATGACCGCCATGCTCGCACAGGAGCTTATCGAGGAGCTTATCCATTTGTACCGATGCAAGGAGGACCGTGCGTGTGCCGGCCCAGTTGCTGAGGATACGCAGGCGTAGGCGTTATAAGAAGGGAGAAAACGCCATGAAGGTACTGCTGGTATGCGCTCAGGGCATGTCGACGAGCATTCTCATGAAGAAGCTCAGGGGATATGCCGAAGAGCAGGGAATCGATTTCGAGATCAACGCGGTGGGCATTGGGTCGTTCAAGGAGGTGTGCGAGAAATACGACTGCATTTTGCTCGGACCGCAGATTAGTTATCGCAAGGATGAGGTCGTGAGGGGAACGACGCGCCCTGTGGGTGTCATTGCTCCGGCCGACTATGGCATCGGTCGTTGCGAAAACATCTTCAAACTTATTGACGGCCTGCTTCAGCAGTAGCCTGCGCGGCCAGTGCCCTTGCGACAGCTGTGCCCACATGGACACTCGAGAGTCTCAAGGAAACAAGGAGGGGAAACCATATGGCAATGGAAGACATTTTTAATAGTCCTGTGCTCATCAAACTGCAGGCGTTTGGACAGAAGCTTGGAGCCAACCGCTTTGTCTCTGCGCTACAGAATTCGATGATGTCGATGATGAGCGTGCTCATGGTGGGCGCCATCTCTCAGATTGTGTGCTCGATTGGTGGGCCCACCATGCTCAACCTGTACAGTACCGATAGCGCTATCTATCAGATCCTGTACACGCCGTATAATTTTACTACGAACCTTATCGCGCTGTATCTTGTAGCCATTTTGGGCTATCTGTACGCGCGTAACATGGAGGTCAAATCGCCCATTGTGACGGCCGTCCAGTGCGTTGCGTGCTTCCTCGTGGTCGCCGCGCCCTACACCACCGATGCTTCTGGTGCCGCCGCGCTTGCTTCTAGCTATCTTGGCGCTACCGGCATGTTCGTGAGCTTCCTCGTGGCGTTCGTGGTTGTTCAGGTTGAACATTTCTGCACGGTGCATAAGGTGTACATCAAGATGCCTGACATGGTGCCCGAGGCGCTCCAGAACAGTTTCGCCGGTATCGTTCCGTGCTTGTTTAGCATGGTGCTTTTCGTCGCCGCTTCTGCTGGTATCTCGGCTGCGACCGGCGGTGCCTACACGCTGGCCTCCGGCTTCCTGGCGCTGCTTTCTGTGCCGGTTTCCGCGCTTGTGTCACTGCCCGGTATGTTCATCATCGTCGCCTTCGGTTGCCTTCTGTGGTGCTTCGGCATTCACGGTTACTTCGTGGTGTCCTCGTTCCTGAGCCCCGCGCTCTACGGACAAATCGCCGAGAACGCTGCCCTTGTGGCAGCCGGTCAAGCTTCCGTGTTTGCTCCGTCGTTGCTCTTCAATTGCATGGCAACGGTCGGCGGTTCCGGTTGCACCTGGCCGCTTGTGCTCATGGGCCTGCGCTCTAAGTCCGAGCAGATTCGTGCCGTTGCCAAGGTTGGCCTCGTACCCGGTTGGTTCAAGATCAACGAGCCGGTTACCTTCGGCATGCCCATCATGTACAACCCGATTCTTTCGATTCCGTATATCATTGCGCCGTTGGTGAACATGGTCTGGTTCACCATTGGCTACATGACCGGCATCATCACCCCGCTGTGGATTCCCATGGGTGGAAATATTCCCATCGGCCTTGCCGAGTATCTGGGCTCGCTCAACCCCATGAACGCCGTGTGGTGCTATCTGGCGATCATCCCCACGGGCATCGTCTGGTACCCGTTCTTCAAGGCGTACGAGCACCAGCTTGTGAAGCAGGAGCAGGAGGCCGAGGCTGCCGAAGCTGCCAAGGCATAAGCTTCGTTTTGCTTGTCCGTCAAGCCTGCTTGCGTGCGGCCGCCGTGGCCTACACCGATTAGCTCGCGCCATGGTGCTTAGCGCGCAAGGTTTGGGAGCATTGCTAGGAAGGGGTGCCCGCCTCATGAAAATCGTGCGCACATTTGATGTAAGTGCGGAAGAGTTCTTCGATGCGCTCGTTTCGAAACTTCGTATCGAGATCGAGGAGGCTTCTGACATACCGGCGCCGGCGAACGTCGCCGCAGGTATGGTGTATTACGCGCGTAACGCCGCTGGCACCCCTTGCATTCGCACACGGATTTCGAAGCTTGAACGTCCTCGGCGCATGGTGATCGAAGCTCGAGATGGTACTGAGTGGGCTCGAACGGAATATATCTTGGAGCCTGTGCCGGGCGAGTCTGACGCTGAAGAGCGCGTCTCTGTCTCCTTCAGGCAGGATGCGAGCGCGTTCGAACGAATGCTTGCCGGTAAAGGCGCCATTCGTCGGAACATGGCGGAGCTTTCGTATCTGCGCCGCATGCTCAACGGCCTGTATGCCGTCGAGCGAACAGCACAGGATCGCCGCCGGGGAATCGAGCCCCAATCTCGTCGTATGCAACAGAAAAAACAGCGGTTTTCGCTGTTGAAAGGAGTTCTCCATGTCTGATTCTAAACGCTATGCCATTGCCGTTGCGGGTGGTGGATCGACGTATACCCCCGGTATCGTGGCATCACTCGTTACGGAGGAGGAGCGGTTCCCTATCCGCAAGATCGTGTTCTACGACAACAATGCGGAGCGTCAGGAGACTGTAGCGAAAGCCTGCGAGATCTTCCTGCAAGAGGCTGCTCCTGAAATCGAGTTCATTTACACGACCGACCCAGAGACGGCTTTCACGGACATCGATTTTGTTATGGCGCAGATTCGTGTTGGCCTGTATGACATGCGCGATAAAGACGAGAAGATTCCGCTGAAATACGGTGTGGTTGGTCAGGAGACCTGTGGACCTGGCGGTATTGCGTACGGCTTGCGTTCCATCGGTCCCGTGATCGAGATTCTCGACTATATGGAGAAGTACAGCCCGAACGCGTGGATGCTCAACTACTCCAACCCGGCCGCCATCGTTGCCGAGGCGACGAATCGCCTTCGTCCCAATTCAAAGATCATCAACATCTGCGATATGCCCGTGGGGTCGTTGCGCCGCTTTGCAAACATGTGCGGCATCGACGATTGGCACAAGCTCCAGGTGAGCTACTATGGTCTTAACCATTTTGGCTGGTGGAGCGCCATGTACGACGATAAGGGCAACGACCTTATGCCCGAGATTCGCAAGCATGTCGCAAAGAATGGCTTCATCGATGGTATGCCGGCCGATACGCAGCATGCTGACAAGAGCTGGTATGAGACCTTCCTAAAGGTTCGCGACGTCTATGCGCTCGACCCCGATACCATCCCCAACTCTTATCTCAAGTATTATCTCTATCCGGATTACGTGGTGGAGCATAGCGATCCAAACCATACGCGCGTCGACGAGATTCGCGAGGGGCGCGAGAAATTCATTTTCACTGCGTGCCGTGAAGTTGCTGAGAAGGGCACAGCCGAGGGCAGTCGGCTCTTCACCCCATTCAACCACTCGGACTACATCGTCGACCTTGCGTGCGCACTTGCCGAGAACACGCTTGGCCGCTTCATTATCATTGTGCCGAATGAAGGCGCAATCGAGAACTTCGACCGTGATGCCATGGTCGAGATCCCCTGCATTGTTGGCAAGAACGGGTATGAGCGCATCGTCCAGGGTGCAATTCCTCGCTTCCAGAAGGGGCTCATGGAACAGCAGGTTGCTGTCGAAAAGCTGGCTGTAGACGCGTGGATCGAGGGGTCTTATCAGAAGCTTTGGCAGGCGTTTACGCTTTCGAAGACCGTGCCGTCCGCGAGCGTTGCGAAGCAGATTCTCGATGACATGATTGAAGCGAATAAGGGTTACTGGCCTGAGTTGAAGTAGACACCGTTGGGCTTCAGGCGTGGATGTCCTCCTGCGCCTGAAGCCCGTCTTTTGCGATGGCGTCCCGTCCTCTAGAACTTCAGGCAACATTTGGCGTGCTGCAAGGTGAAATATCCGGGCGGCACGCCATTTTATGCCTGAGGATCTCTGATTTTGAATGCGTTTACGTTCGCGCAGATAGCCACCTCGCCTCGCCCCCCGCACCCCCACATCCAAGATGGTAGAATCGGCACGATTGAACCATCGAGCTGAAGGGGTGCACATGGATTCGCTTGAGCCGCGCGATGCTGACGCGCCGCGCAACGCCGCCGCGGCGCCGGCGGTCGCGTTCTTCGACGTGGACGGCACGCTCACGTACCATCGCGACGGCGTGCCCGAGGACCAGGCGGCACCCTCGGAACGCGTGTGCCGCGCCCTCGAGGCGTTCACGGCGCGCGGGAACATCGCCGTGCTCTGTACCGGCCGTCCGCCCATCACTGTCTCGCCGGCGCTGCGCGCATGCCCGTTCACGGCGAAGATCATGCTCGCGGGCGGCTGCGTGGAGTTCGGCGACGAGGTCGTGCACCATGAGTTCATGCCGCGCGACCTGCTCGCCCGCCTCGTGGACGAGCTCGCGCGCGCACGCATGTCGGCGTTCTTCGAGACGTCCTCTCGTTGCCTGCTCGTCGAATGGCCCGAGACGCCCCTTTCGTTCGACATCGGCTACGAGCACACGAGCATCGACGAGCTCCGCGGCATGCTCGGCACGCTCGAGGTGTCCAAGGTGGTACTCGAGTCCCACCGGCTCGACCTGCTCGACCCTGCAATGCCCTTCATACGCGAGGATTTCGTCATATCGAACCTCGGTGTGGGCGAGCACGAGATCACACTGCCCAGTACCACGAAGCGCAGCGGCATGCAGGTCGTCCTGAGCGAGCTGCGCCGGCGCGGCGTGCAGGTGGGGACGGTCTACGGCTTCGGCGATTCCGAGAACGACGTGTCGATGCTCGAGGCGGCGGACGTCGCCGTGGTGATGGGCAACGCGCTGCCCCAGGTGCGCGCCTACGCCGACTACGTGACCGACACCGTGCAGGAGGATGGCGTGGCCACCGCGCTCGAGCACTTCGGCCTCGTGTGAGTCATTGGGGACGGGTTCAATTGACTCAGTGAGTCAAACGAGCACGTCCCCAATGACTCGCTGAGTCAAACGAACCCGTCCCCAATGACTCGCTGAGTCAAACGAACCCGTCCCCAATGACTCACCCTCAGACTTCCCGATGACCCGCTTTCGTTTTTCGGCGCCTTGGGCGCATAATGGTTGCGAAAACGAAATGCGTGCGCCTCGCGTCGCGCCGCCGCGCGAGCGGGAAGGGGAGCCGAGCCATGTGGGAAACGGACGACAAGCAGCCGCGCAAGGTTTCCGCGGACGAGCGCCGGGTCATGATCGTCGACGAGGTGAACAGCCGCACCTCGATCCATGTCTCGGACATCTGCGAGCACTTCGGCATCTCGGAGGTCACGGCGCGCAGCGACCTCGACAAGCTCGAGCGTGCCGGCAAGCTCCGGCGCACGCACGGAGGCGCGGTCTCCATCACGCGCACCATCACCATCTCCTATCCCGACCAGCGCATGAACCTCAACGTCGACGCGAAGCGCAAGGTCGCCGAGTGCGCCGCCGACCTCGTGATGAACGGCGATTCGCTCTTCGTGGACTCCGGCACCACGACGCTCGAGTTCGTGCGCCTGCTCGGCAGCAAGCACAACATCACCATCGTGACGAACGACCTCTCCATCGCGACCTTCGCCGACTCGAATCTGCCCCACGCCGACGTGGTCCTGCTGGGCGGCGCGCTGCGCAAGAACCACCGCTATATCACGGGGTCCATCGCGAACGACATTCTCTCCCGCCTTTACGTGGACAAGGCGTTCATGGGAACGGATTCGTTCGACGTGCAGCAGGGCTTCGCGACGGAGTTCACGGGCAACGCCGAGATCAAGCGCGGCATGCTCGCCCATTCGAATCGCCATATCGTGCTCATGGACACATCGAAGCTGCGCCGGCCGAGCTTCATCTCGTTCGCGAGCCTCGCGGATTTCGATGTCATCGTGATGGACGAGGATCCCGACGACATCATGGCCCAGGCGGTCGCGGCGTCGCGGTCGCATGCGCAGCTCGTGCTCGCGGACGAGGCGGGCAAAGGCATGCTCGGCGCCGGTGAGGAGCTCATCGGCGGCCCGCGCGACCACCCCGGCGGCCGGCAGTGGATGGCGCACATCGAATCGAGCGTGTAGCCTGGCCGGAGCGGTTGTTTAGCGGAGTGCTGTGCGGAAAACCGACGCATGGCGCGTCACTGCGGAGCCATCGGAACCCAAAATGAGCGAAACGAACGGTTTACGCGGGGGTGGCCAAGTAGCCGGAAAAGCGGCAGCCTCGCTACCTGCACCTTTGTTGGTGCGCACCCCCGTGCTACTTCCGGGGGTGCCCATAAAACGCTCGTTTCGCGCAGATTGGGTTTGGAGTCCTGTGCATTTCGCCGCGAACGCTGCTCGGCAGGCCGTTGCCGCGGCTCCTCCGGCGCCTCATGCGGGGGAGGTGCCTCAACAAGGGAATCAAAAGCGGGCGCGCCGGAGCTCGAAAACCCCGGCGCGCCCGCCCGTTACCAAAGCCTGTCCCTAAATGTAGCAAAAGGTAACGCTTTGAACCCGTCCCTAAATGACCTACTCGGGCTGGTGGCCGAGGTAGGCGAGGATACCGCCGTCGACGTAGAGGATGTGGCCGTTCACGAAGTCGGACGCCGGCGACGCGAGGAACACGACCGGCCCCATGAGGTCCTCGACGGTGCCCCAGCGCTCGGCCGGGGTCTTGGAGACGATGAACGCGTCGAACGGCGAGCGCGAGCCGTCGGGCAGCGGCTCGCGCAGCGGCGCGGTCTGCTCGGTGGCGATGTAGCCCGGCCCGATGCCGTTGCACTGGATGTTGTACTTGCCGTACTCGGAGGCGATGTTGCGCGTGAGCATCTTGAGGCCGCCCTTGCTCGCGGCGTAGGCGCTCACGGTCTCGCGTCCGAGCTCGCTCATCATGGAGCACACGTTGATGATCTTGCCGCCACCGCGCTCCATCATGCTCGGGAGCACGAGCTTCGACATGATGAACGCGGCGGTGAGGTCCGTGTCGATGATGCGACGGAAGTCCGCGGTGTCCATCTCGTGCATGGGCAGGCGCTTGATCACGGCGGCGTTGTTCACGAGGATGTCCACCGGGCCGAGGGTCTTTGCGATGTCGGCGAGCATGTCGCGCATCTGGTCCTCGTTCGTGACGTCGCCCACGTAGCCGGCGACCTCGACCCCCGCCTCGCGATACGCGGCGACGGCGGCGTCGCGGCGCTCGGCCGTGCGGCAGTTGAAGGCCACCTTCGCACCCGCCTTCGCGAGCGCGACCGCGATGCCGAAGCCGATGCCGTGCGAAGCGCCCGTGACCAGCGCGACCTTGCCGTCGATCCTGAACTGTTCCATTGCGCGTTCCCTTCCTGTCCGCAACCGTTTTTCACCGTTTACCGTAGCAAATCGCCTATATCGAAGATAAACGAAGAAATATTATGGTGTGAACGTCAATTACTTTGAGTAAAATACAAAAACGTAAATTACTGTAAGACTATTTTCCTTCGCATCATAGAGGTCGCTATCTAAAAAAATAGGCTATTACCTGCGAAAACAATACGACAGTCGGCGGGCGGGAATCAAGGGCTTTTCAATTTACGTGAAATGAGATACCGTTTACGTTCGAAATGCCAACGTTCGCCGACGCGCACCTTTCGCGCTCCGCGCAATCGTCGTATTACAGGTATGTAAAAACCGGCGGCATGGGCCTCCGGATTGACGAAGGGAGACATATGGAACTGAGCGAGGTCTTGCACGAGGACATCATCAGCCTGGATGTGAAGGGCACGACGAAGGATGAGGTCCTGCACGAGCTGGCGCAGCTTCTTCTCGACGGCGGCTACATCTCCGATATCGATCAATTCGTGAAGGACATCTACGTCCGCGAGTCCATGGGCATCACCGGTGCCGGCAACCACGTCGCCATCCCGCACGGCAAGAGCGGCGCCGTCCTGCAGAACACCATCGCCATCGGCCGCTCCGACCACATGGTGGAGTGGGAGAGCTACGACGACGAGCCGGTCAACCTGTTCTTCCTGTTCTGCGTCTCGAACGACAAGGGCTTCGAGCAGACCCATCTGCGCCTGCTCGCCCAGCTCGCCGGCAAGATCGGCAGCGACGCGCTCGTCGAGAAGCTGCAGCACGCCGAGACCCCGGCGGACATCATTTCGATTCTTACGGCTGAGTAGGGGAGCTCGCCGCGAGATAGGGTGCGCGGATGAGCCGCGCACCGAGGAGGGGAAAGACCCCAACGGAGTTTGAAGAGGAGGGAACCATGAAGATCGTTGGCGTTACCGCCTGCACCGCTGGCATCGCGCACACCTACATCGTCGCCCAGAAGATCAAGGACGCCGCTGAGGCTGCCGGCCACGAGTGCAAGATCGAGACGCAGGGCTCCATCGGCGCGGACAACGTCCTCACGCCCGAGGAGATCGAGGCCGCGGATGTCGTGATCATCGCTCACGACATCGAGGTGCCGAAGGATCGCTTCAAGGGCAAGCGCGTTGTCGATATCCCGATCAGCACCGCGATGAAGAACCCGAAGAGCCTCATCGCGACCATCGAGAAGAAGCTGGCCCAGTAGGCCGCTTCACCCATCAAACGGTATTCCGAGCCAAATGGCTCAAGCGGGGGAACCCGCATAGAACAAGAAAGGAGGGAGTTCCATGGCACAGATTAAGAAGGTCGGCGTTATGCAGACGGTCATGACGGGCATCTCCTACATGATTCCCATGGTCGTTGCCGGCGGTATCCTCGGAGCTCTCGCGAAGGGCTTCGGCGGCTACCTGGTCGGCGACTTCTACGCCGAGGTCTCCGGTTCCTGGGCCACGCCGTTCTCCGGCATGGAGCCCTTCACCTGGGGCGGCTTCTGGTGGGGCGTCAACATGCTCTCCAGCTATGCCATGAACTTCGCCGTCGCGATCCTGTGCGCCTACATGGCCTACGCCATCGCTGAGCGCCCCGGCATCGTCCCCGGCTTCATCATCGGCTACGTCTGCACCATGTCCAAGGCCGGCTTCCTGGGCGGCCTGCTCATGGGCTTCGTCATCGGCTACTTCCTGCTCTGGATGAAGACCTGGAAGCTCCCCAAGTGGGGCCAGGGGCTCATGCCGGTGCTCATCATGCCGGTGCTTACCACCTTCGTGTGCGGCATGCTGTTCCTCTGCGTGTTCATGCAGCCGCTCGCCTGGATCATGGATGTCTTCCAGAACTGGATCATCTCGCTCAACGGCGGCTCCAAGGCCATCATCGGTGCCGTCATCGGCGCCTGCATGGGCTTCGACATGGGCGGCCCCATCAACAAGACCGCTTCCATGGCCGCGAACGCCCTCGGCGCGGACGGCATCTACGGTCCTATGTCCGCTAAGATCATCGGCGGCATGACGCCCCCGATCGGTGCCTTCGTTGCGTCGCTCGTCGCGCGCAACAAGTTCACCACCACCGAGCGCGACACCGCCATCACCGCCTTCCCCATGGGCCTGTGCTTCATCACCGAGGGCGTGCTGCCCTTCGCCGCTGCTGACCCCGTGCGCTTCATCCCCGCTTCCATGATCGGTTCCGGCCTCGCCGGCGCCATCGCGGTCGGCATGGGCGTCGAGTCCGTGGCTGGCCACGGCGGCATCTTCGTCTTCCCCGCGATGGTGAATCCGGTCTGGGCCGTCGTGGCCCTGGTCGCCGGCTCGCTCGCGACCGGCATCATCTACGCCATCATCAAGCAGAAGCCGACTGAGGCCGAGGAAGAAGAGGAAGAGATCGTCGAGATGGACATCGACTTCTAAGTCGTCCTCGTTCGAGCCAGGCGGCGCCCGTCGCCTGGCTCTTCTGGGTTTGCTGAGGGAAACAAGGTCTGAAAGAGGTTAGAAGCAATGCTCGTTACGATGAAGGCCATCCTTGATCACGCCAATGAGCACAACTATGGCGTCATGGCCGTCAACAGCGTCAACATGGAGATGGTGCGTGCCGTCATCACCGCCGCGGAGGAGGAGCGCTCCCCGATCATCGTCCAGATGGGCGTGGGCCAGATGTCCAAGCTCGCCCACATGGAGGATATCGTGCCGCTCGTGAAGGTCATCGCCGAGCGCGCGACCGTGCCCGTGGCCCTGAACCTCGATCATGGCGGGAAGCTCGAGGACGAGATCCGCGCCATGCAGGCCGGGTTCACGAACGTCATGATCGACGCCTCGTCGCTGCCCTATGAGGAGAACGTCGCCCGCACCAAGACCGTCGTGGCGCTCGCCCATGGCATGGGCATCTCCGTCGAGGCCGAGCTCGGCCACGTGGGCCAGGCGGCGGACGGCGACGGCCGCACGGACGACATGTACACCAACGTGGAGCAGGCCGTGAAGTTCGTCGAGGAGACGGGCGTGGACGCCCTTGCGGTGGCCATCGGCACCGCCCACGGCAAGTATCCCGAGGGCTTCGTCCCGAAGCTCGACTTCGAGCGCCTGGCCGAGCTCAAGGCCGCGCTCAAGATGCCGCTCGTGCTGCATGGCGGTTCCGGCTCCGGCGAGGAGAACCTCAAGAAGGCCGTCGCCGGCGGCATCAACAAGATCAACGTCGCTACCGACGCGTTCGCAGCCGCGAAGGCCGCGGTGCTCGCCAAGCTCGAGGAGGATCCGAAGGCGGATTACCTCACCATGGAGATGGCGGCCGAGGCCGGTGTGAAGCAGTTCGTGAAGGACTACATCCACACCATCGGCTCGAATGACCGCTACACCTTCGAGGACGTCGATAACGGCTCCAAGGAGTAGCAGCATATCGAAGGCGGCTCGCAGTCCCCAGCGAGCCGCCTCCCGGGAGCGGACGAACGGCTGACGAGCGGCTGGGGGGATGGGTTGGTCGGGGACGTGTTCCTTTCAACCCATTCACGCATGCATTCGCGTTCCGTTTGGAAGGCGAATGGGTTGAACGGAACACGTCCCCGACCAACCCATCCCGGCCACGTGAGCCTGCCCGTCCATTCCCGGGAGGCGCAGCGCCTCCAAGACGTGTACCAACGAAGAGAAGGAGATGGATCTCATGAAGATCGCCCTCATCCAGGAATTCTCGCAGGCGTCGAAGAACGACATCATCTTGGGCCAGCTCAAGAAGGTCGTCGAGCCCATGGGCCACACCGTCTACAACACCGGCATGCAGCAGGTCGATAACCCCAACGACCTCCCGACCGACTACACCGAGGAGAACCCGCGCCTCACCTACCTGCACATCGGCATCCAGGCCGCGCTGCTCCTCAACTCCAAGGCCGTCGACTTCGTGGTCACCGGCTGCGGCACCGGCCAGGGCGCGCTCATGAGCTGCAACATGTACCCCGGCGTCGTGTGCGGCTACTGCATCGAGCCCACGGACGCCTACCTCTTCCTGCAGATCAACGACGGCAACGCCCTCTCCATCCCCTACGCCAAGGGCTTTGGCTGGGGTGCTGAGCTCAACCTCGAGAACATCTTCACCCGCGCGTTCGGCTCGCCGAAGGGCATGGGCTACCCGGCGGACCGCAAGGAGTCCCAGAACAAGAACGTTCGCCTGCTCGACGACGTGAAGAAGCGCGTCGCCAAGCCGCTGCCCGAGATCATCCGCGCCCTCGACCCCGAGATGGTCAAGACCGCCCTCACCCCGGCCTTCCTGGATTGCTTCTACGCCAACTGCCAGGACGCCGAGCTCGAGGCGCTCGTGCGCGAGTTCGCCGCGTAACGCGCCGCGTTCGCGAGAAGGTCGAATGGTTTCGGAGGGCGCTTCCACTGGGCGGCGCCCTCCGTTTTGAACGTGAGGCACGAACGTGAGCTACGGGGACGCGCGCGTCGCCCCAGGGTATCGCCCCGGCGGCGGATGCGGGGGCGCGCCCGTCCCGGTGGCTCATGAAGGAGGTTCGCGATGACCGGATTCACAACGCAATGCTTGCCGAGATACACGGTGGGGACGGAGGCGTATGCAGCGGTCCCCCAGGTGATCGGCGCCGCGAACGCGGTGGTCGTGGGCGGCGAGCGCGCCATGGCCGCCGGCCTCGGGTGGCTCGAGCGCGCGGTCGAGGGCACGGACGTGCGTATCACGGGCTCGTTCTGGTTCGGCGGCGAGGCGACGTACGCGCAGGTTGACCGCTTGGCGGCCGAGCCCGCGGTGCAGGCGGCGGACGCCATCTTCGCCATGGGCGGCGGCAAGGCCGTCGACACGTGCAAGATCCTCGCGCACCGCCTGGGCAAGCCGCTCTACACGTTCCCCACCATCGCCTCGAACTGCTCGCCCGTGAGCTGCATCTCCATCATGTACAACGACGATGGCAGCTTCCTCGAGATCGTGCAGCTCCACGTGCCGCCCGCGCACTGCTTCATCGATACGCAGATCATCGCCGAGGCGCCTGAGGTGTACCTCTGGGCGGGCATCGGCGACACCATCGCCAAGTACCATGAGGTCACGTTCTCCATGCGCGGCGACAGCCCCGCGTACGCGCCAGTGCTCGGCCAGGCCATCTCGTGCATGTGTGCAGGCCCGCTCCTCGCCCACGCCGCGGCCGCGCTCGCCGATTGCGCCGCCAACCGCGTGAGCGCCGACCTGGAGCACGCGGCGCTCAACATCATCGTGAGCACCGGGCTCGTGTCCGGCCTCGTGGGCGTCGACTACAACAGCGCGCTCGCCCACGCGCTCTTCTACGGCCTCACGACGATCCCCTCCGTGGAGCGCGACCACCTGCACGGCGAGGTCGTCTCCTACGGCGTGCTCGTACAGCTCGCCATGGACGGGCAGGACGAGGCCTTGCAGGAGCTGCTGCGCACGTACCGTGCGCTCGGCCTGCCCACGCGCCTGGCGGATCTCGGCCTCACGCTCGAGGACGACTTCACCGGGGTACTCGCCGCCACGGAGGTCAACCAGGAGCTCGAGCACGTGCCGTACCCGGTCACGCGCGAGCGCATCTGGGACGCCATCGTGAAGCTCGAAGCGGTCTCGGATGCGTGCGACGTGCCCGCCGCGCCCGCGCCGCAGGTGCCGCGCGACTAGGCGAGAGAGGGGAGCAGGCGCCGGGTGAGCGCGTCCGGCCTGCCCCGATGTGGAAGGGAGCGCCCGTGCAGGTTTCCGAGTACATCCAGATCGTGTGCGTCATCATCGGCCTCGCCCTCATCACCTGGGTGAAGATGTCGTACACCCGCCGCGTGGGCGCCCCGCGCTCGACGGAGCCCTACAGCAGGCAGGAGAACCTCGCGCGCACCCTCGGCATCGCCTTCGTGGCGGTGGCGCTCGTCCTCGTGTTCATCCCCTTCGGCTGAGGGGGTTGGTTGGGGACGTGTTCCTTTCAACCCATTCGCGCATGCATGGAACACGACGACGAGCCGAATGGGTTGAAAGGAACACGTCCCCAACCAACCCATCTAAAGAAAGGAGCCAGCTCATGGCCTACATCGACTTCGATTCGTCCCGGCCGCTCGACATCGTGCTGCTCGGCCGCGTGGCCATCGACTTCAACCCCGCGTACTCCGACGTCGTGAAGGAGGAGTTCAAGCCGCTCAAGGACGTCCACTACTTCGAGAAGTACGTGGGCGGCTCCCCGGCGAACATCGCGGTGGGCGTGACGCACCACGGTCTCAAGGCGGGCTTCATCGCCAAGGTCTCCGACGACCAGTTCGGCGATTTCGTGACCGAGTACTTCGAGCGCGAGGGCATCGACACGAGCCACATCACCCGCTGCACGGGCGGCGAGAAGCTCGGCCTCACGTTCACCGAGATGCTGAGCCCCAGCGAGTCGAGCATCCTCATGTACCGCAACGCCATCGCGGACCTGCAGCTTTCGGTGGACGACGTGGACGCGGACTACATCGCCTCGGCCAAGTGCATCCTCATCTCCGGCACGGCGCTCGCCGAGAGCCCGAGCCGCGAGGCCGCCCTCAAGGCCGCGATGCTCGCGCGCCAGGTGGGCACGCCGCTCATCTTCGACATCGACTACCGCGCCTACAACTGGAAGAACGCGGACGAGATCTCCATCTACTACTCCGCCCTCGCCGGCCAGGCCGACATCATCATGGGCTCGCGCGAGGAGTTCGACCTCACCGAGCGCCTCATCAAGCCCGGCATGTCCGACGAGGAGAGCGCCGCCTACTGGCAGGGGAAGCATGCCAAGATCGTGGTCATCAAGCACGGCATGCAGGGCTCGACCGCCTATTGCGACGACGGCGAGAAGTTCTCCATCAAGCCGTTCCCCGTCACGGCGCGCAAGGGCTTCGGCGGCGGCGACGGCTACGGCTCGGGCTTCATCTACGGCCTCTTCCAGGGCTGGGACATCCTGCGCTGCCTGGAGTTCGGCTCGGCCGAGGCGTCCATGATGGTGCGCGCGAACAACTGCTCCGACGCGCTGCCCGGCCCCGCCGAGGTCGAGGCGTTCATCGCCGAGGAGAAGGCGCAGTTCGGCGAGATGGTGGCGCGTGCATGAGGCCCCTGCTCGTGATGGCGCCCGACGGCGCCGCGGTTGACTGGCGCCGCACGGCGCTCCGCCTGGCGATGTACCTCGCCGGCGTGGTGGTGCTCGCCCTCGGCATGGTCGTGCAGACCGAGTCCGGCCTGGGCGTGGCCTCGCTCACCTGCTTCGCGCAGGTCCTGGCCGATATCACGGGCATGACGCTCGGCTTCATGATCACGGCGAGCTACTGCACCTACATCGTGGCGCAGGCGCTCATCCTGCGCCGCCAGTTCCAGCCGCGCATCCTGCTCGAGGTCTTCTTCTCGGCGGTCATCGGCATCTTCACGGACTTCTTCATGGCGGTCATGCCCTTCCACCCGGTGGGGCTGCCCGCGCAGGTGGCCACGATGGTGGCGTCGCTCGCGCTTGTGGCGTTCGGCGTGAGCCTCGTGGTGAACATGGGCGTCGTGCCCAACGCGCCGGACGGCCTCGTGCAGGTGGTCGCGGAGCGGCTGCGCCGGCGCTTCGGCGACGTGAAGGTGGTCTTCGATACGAGCCACGTGGTGGTGGCGCTCGTCCTCTCGTGGACGGTGCTCCATACCATCGACGCGTTCGGCATCACCACCATCATCGCGGCGCTGTTCCTGGGGAAGTTCATCAACGTCATGAACCGCCTCTTCGCGGAGCGGTTCCAGCGCGCGGCGTTCGGCTCCGCCCGGGGCGCCGCGGCGGCGGAATAGACGGGAGGCAGGCATGGATATCCTCATCGGCGCGATCGTCGTCGTGTTCGTGCTCATCATGGGCTTTCGGGCGTTCACGGGCTACAGCTCGTACAAGGGTACGCTCTACCAGCAGCTCTTCAGCAGCTACCTCGAGTACTTCTGGCGCATGAGCATGCAGCGCGACCTGTCGAGGTCGAACTACCTGCAGGAGCGCATCGGGCCGCACCGCATCGTGTACAACGCCTACCGCGACGGCCAGGGGCGCATCGCCGCGACGTTCGCGACGGTGTTCTCCACGCGCGGGCACGCGGCCATCTGCGCGGTCGCGACGTCGGGCGCGATGGCCGGCAAGGACACCGGCAGCTGGACGGTCGAGCGCGACGGCAAGCGCTATGCCCTGCCCTCGCCCGTGACCTACGTGCGCCGCCAGAAGAAGCTGCTCGACGGCTTTTTGAAGGGCGCGCCCGTGGAGTACATCATCGCGTTCAACGCGGGCACGGACACGAGCGGCGTCGCGTGCTCCTACACCGTGCTCACGGTCGATGCGCTTGTGGACCATCTGGCCGAGAAGCCCGAGGGCGCGGTGTCCGAGGCAGATATGATGAAGGCATTCGAGACGTTCAAGGAGATGGCTGCCCATGCCCAGTAAGACGATCTATCCCGTTACCACGCCTGCGACCCGCGCACTGCCGCAGGTGGAGCTCGCGGGGAAGTGCGACAGCTACGTGCTGCGCAACGGGGTCGAAGTGCCGTGCCTGGGGTTCGGCACGTACATGATCCCCAACGACGAGGAGGGCGCCGCCGCGGTGCGCACGGCGCTTGAGTTGGGGTTCCGTCACATCGACGGCGCGGCGAACTACAACAACGAGGACATGGTGGGCCGCGTGCTCGCCGAGAGCGGCATCCCGCGCAACGAGGTGTTCCTCACGAGCAAGCTCAAGAACACCGAGCAGGGCTATGAGAAGACGCTCGCCGCCTTCGACCGCACCCTCTCCGACCTGGGCACCGACTACCTCGACCTCTACCTCATCCACTGGCCGAAGGTCGCCGGCACCGAGGACCGCTGGGAGGAGATCATCGCCGAGACCTGGCGCGCCTTCGAGGAGCTCTACGAGGCGGGCCGCGTGCGCGCGATCGGCGTGTCGAACTTCCTCGTGCACCATCTGGAGACGCTCGAGCGCCACGCGCGCATCATGCCCATGGTGGACCAGATCGAGCTCAACCCCACCTACCAGCAGCGCGAGACGGTCGCCTGGTGCGAGGAGCGCGGCATCCAGCTCGAGGCGTGGGCGCCGCTGGGCCGCGGCCGCCTCATGCGCGACGAGCACGTGATCGCCCTCGCGGAGCGCCTGGGCAAGGACGCGGGCCAGGTGTGCGTGCGCTGGGCGCTGCAGAAGGGCTTCATCACCATGCCGAAGTCCACGAAGCCCGCGCGCATCAAGTCGAACAGCGAGGTCTTCGACCTCGAGCTCTCGGCCGAGGACATGGCGTTGCTCGATAGCTATGACACGGACGACAACTACACGTTCCACCCCGACCGCCTGGCCGAGTGGGCGGAGCGCGTGGCCGCCGCCCACCGCGAGAGCGGCGTCTGAGTCATTGGGGACGGGTTCAATTGACTCACCGAGTCATTGGGGACGGGTTCGATTGACTCATCCGGCCGCCCCGGGGCAGGCGGACCGCCCCGACCGAAGCTGCGCCCGCACCCCGTGCGGGAAAAGGATAGAAAGGAAGACACCGTGGACACGCTGAGCTACGCGACGTTGGAGAAGATCGGGTACGAGGGGTACGTGCTGCCGAAGGACGCGCCCGAGAAGGTGCTGCAGTTCGGCGAGGGCAACTTTCTGCGCGCGTTCGTCGACCGCTACTTCGACCTCGCGAACGAGGCGACGGGCTGGAACGGCAAGATCGTCATGGTGCAGCCCATCGACGGCGCCTATGGCTTCGCCGACGGCATCAACGACCAGGATTGCCTCTACACCGTGCTCATGCGCGGCAAGCAGGACGGCGTCGAGATGGACGAGGCGCGCCTCGTGTCGAGCTGCAGCCGCTGCATCAATCCGTACCGCCCGGACGACTACCGCGCCCTGATGGAGGTCGCCGTCTCGGACGACCTCGAGATCATCGTCTCGAACACCACCGAGGCGGGCATCGCCTACGACCCCTCCTGCCAGCCCACGGACGAGCCGCCGGCGAGCTTCCCGGCGAAGCTCGCGCAGGTGCTGCACGCGCGCTGGGCGGCGGGCAAGCCGGGCGTGATCGTGCTTTCCTGCGAGCTCATCGACAACAACGGCGCCGAGCTGCTGCGCATCGTGCGCCAGCACGTGGCCGACTGGGGCTGGGAGGACGCCTTCGACGCCTGGCTCACCCAGGATTGCACGTTCTGCACGACGCTCGTTGACACCATCGTCCCCGGGCGCATCCGCGATGCGGCCGAGGCCGCGCAGGTGGCCGAGCGCCTGGGCTACGACGACCCGTTCCTCGCCGTGCGCGAGCCCTTCCAGATGTGGGGCATCCAGGGCGACGACGCGCTCGCCCAGAAGCTGCCGTTCATCCAGGCCGAGCTGCCCGGCGCGTTCGTGATGCCGGACGTGACGCCCTACAAGAAGCGCAAGGTCCGCATCCTGAACGGCGCGCACACCGGTTTCGTGCCGGGCGCGTGGCTCGCGGGCTTCGACATCGTGCGCGACTGCATGCACGACGACGTGGTGCGCGGCTTCATGAACCGGCTGCTCGAGCAGGAGGTCATCCCCACGCTCTCGGCCGAGCTCGACGAGGCCGACCTGCGCGCCTTCGCCGCGGCCGTCCAGGACCGCTTCGACAACCCGTTCATCGACCACCAGCTGCTCTCCATCTGCCTGAACTCGACCGCGAAGTGGCGCGCGCGCGACCTGCCCACGCTGCTCGACTACGTGGAGAAGACCGGTGAGCTGCCGCGTTGCCTCACCGTGAGCCTCGCCGCGCTCATCGCGTTCTACACCACCGGCTTCGAGGGCCGCGACGACGACGGCCTGCACCTGCGCCGCGCGGACGGCACCGCGTACACCGCGCAGGACGATGCCTGGGTGCTCGACTTCTACGCCGAGCGCGCGGGCATGGCGGACGGCGAGCTCGTGGGCGAGGTGCTCGGCTGCGAGCAGATGTGGGGCCAGGACCTGCGCGCGGTCGCCGGGCTCGAGGAGGCGGTCGCCGCCGCGCTCGCGACCATCCGCGCCGACGGCGCGAAGGCTGCGTTCGCATCCGCCCAGTAGCCCGTGCAAAATAACCCCAGGGGGTTTGTTACATCGAGAGTGAGGTCTCCATGCAGGCGATCGTTCGCATCAACCCGAAGGACAACGTGGTCGTGGTGCTGCGCCCGCTCGCGGCGGGCGAGGTGCTCGACGTCGAGGACTCGGGCGCGGTGACGGTTGCCGAGGAGATCCCACAGGGCCACAAGATGGCCGTGCGCGCGCTCGCCGCCGGCGACGACGTGGTGAAGTACGGCCTGCCCATCGGCCACGCGACCTGCGATATCGCGCCGGGCGAGCACGTGCACACAGAGCGCATGACGACGAACCTCTCCGGCGAGGTCGCCTACGCCTACGAGCCCGCCGTGCGCGACCTCGAGCCGGTCGAGCCCGAGACCATGCGGGCCTTCCGCCGCCCGGACGGCCGCGTGGGCATCCGCAACGAGGTATGGATCCTGCCCACGGTGGGCTGCGTGAACGAGGTGGCCGCGGCGCTCGCCGCCGATGCGGCCGACCTCGTGCACGGCTCCGTGGACGGCGTCGTGGCCTTTGCGCACCCCTTCGGCTGCAGCCAGACGGGCGCGGACCACGCCCAGACGCGCAAGCTCCTGGCCGCGCTCGCGCACCATCCCAACGCGGGCGGCGTGCTCGTGCTGGGGCTCGGCTGCGAGAACCTCACGCACGAGCAGTTCGTGGCGGAGCTGGGCGACTACGACCCGGCGCGCGTGCGCTTCCTGACCTGCCAGGACGTGGAGGATGAGATGGCCGCCGGCCGCGCGATCCTGGGCGAGCTCATCGGCTACGCCGCGGGCTTCACGCGCGAGCCCGTGCCCGTGAGCGAGCTCGTCATCGGCATGAAGTGCGGCGGCTCGGACGGCCTTTCCGGCATCACGGCGAACCCGGTGATCGGCCGCGTGTCCGATATGCTCGTCGCGCGCGGCGGCACCTCCATCCTCACCGAGGTGCCCGAGATGTTCGGCGCGGAGGACATCCTGCTTTCGCGCTGCCGCACGCGCGCGGTGTTCGACGAGGCGGCGGCGATGCTCAACGGCTTCAAGGACTACTTCATCCGCCACGGCGAGGTGGTGTACGAGAACCCGAGCCCCGGTAACAAGGCGGGCGGCATCACCACGCTCGAGGACAAGAGCTGCGGTTGCGTGCAGAAGGGCGGCGCCGCGCCCATCGACGGCGTGCTCGGCTACGGTGACCGCGTGCGCACGCGCGGGCTGAACCTTTTGTGCGGCCCGGGCAACGACCTCGTCTCCGCGACGGCGCTCGCCGCGGCGGGCGCGAACATCGTGCTCTTCTCTACGGGGCGCGGCACGCCGTTCGGCAGCGCCGTCCCCACGTGCAAGGTGTTCACGAACACGGCGCTCGCGCAGCGCAAGCCCGGCTGGATGGATTTCAACGCCGGCGTGGTGGCCGACGGCGAGCGCTCGATCGACGAGGCGGCCTCCGACCTGTTCCGTCGCGTGATCGCCTTCGCCGAGGGCGAGCGGACCGTGAGCGAGCGGCGCGGCTACCGCGGGATCGCCATCTGGAAGGACGGCGTCACGCTCTAGCGGGGGAGGGTGGCCGGCGCAGGCGCACGGTGCGCGGCTGTCCGGCGCATCTCCCACCCGCTACCAGAGCCTGTCCCCGAATGTAGCAAAAAGTAACGTTTTGAACCCGTCCCTTTATGACGCACGAGGAAGGAAGATCGCATGGCAAAGACATTCGACGCGAGCGTTCCCACCATCACGCTGAACGATGGCAGCCAGATCCCGCAGGCGGGGTTCGGCACGTTCAAGATCGACCCGGCCGACACGCAGCGCGCGGTGGAGGAGGCGCTCGAGATCGGGTACCGAAACATCGACACGGCCTCCGCCTATGCCAACGAGGCCGGCGTGGGCGCGGCGCTCCGCGCGACGGGCATGGTCGATAGCGTCTACACCGTGACGAAGCTCCGCAACGCCGACCAGGGCTACGACAACGCCCTGCGCGCCTGCGAGACGTCGCTTAAGGACCTCGGCCTCGACCGCATCGACCTCTACCTCATCCACTGGCCCGTGCCCACGCAGGACCGCTACGTGGAGACGTGGCGCGCCATGCGAAAGCTCGTCGAGGAGGGGCTCGTGGGATCGATTGGCGTGTGCAACTTCCTGCCCGACCACCTGCGCCGCCTCGTCGACGAGACGGGCGTGGTGCCCGCGGTGAACCAGGTGGAGTCGCACCCGGCGTTCTGGCGCCCCGAGCTCGACGCGCTCTGCCGCGAGCTCGGCGTGGTGGTGGAAGCGTACTCGCCGCTCGGGCGCGGCAGCGACATCGAGAGCGAGCCCGCGCGCGCCGCGGCCGCCGCGCACGGTGTGACCTGCGCGCAGGCGGTGCTGCACTGGCACATCCAGAAGAGCCATGTCATCATCCCGAAGTCGACGCACGCCGAGCGCATGCGCGAGAACCTCGACGTGTTCGGCTTCGAGCTCACCGATGCCGAGATGGCGGCCTTCGACGCGCTCGACTGCCCGGAGGGCCAGATCAGCGGCGACCCCAACACGTTCGACCGCCCGCAGACGCTCGAGGACATGATGGCGCGCGGGAACGTGAAGTAGAGCGCGCGGGTATACTGGGGTGCATCAATAGGGGTGCGTGCTGCCGGGCGCTGGACGTGTTTCGGCATGGCGCGCGCCGCTCGCGAAAGGGGAAGAGCATGGCACATACCGACTGCGCGTATTGCATGATTGGCGAGAACGACGAGCTGGTGGGGGCGTTCGGCATTCCCGTGTGCGACCTCCCGGCGAGCCGCCTCATCCTCTTCAAGGAGCAGAGCCATCCCGGCCGCTGCATCGTCGCGTCGAAGCGGCATGTCGACGACATCAGCGACCTCACGGAGGAGGAGTCTGCGGCGTTCATGGCGGACGTCCGCCATGTCGCGGCGGCGCTGCACAAGGCCTTCTCGCCGGATAAGATCAATTTCGGCGCGTACGGCGATACGATGCACCACCTGCATTTCCACCTGGTGCCCAAGTACGCGAGCGATTCCTTCGAGTTCGGCGATGTGTTCGCCATGAACCCCGGCCGCGTGACGCTCACGGACGGGGAGTACGCGGAGCTCGCGAAGAAGATCGTGGATGCGCTCTAGCAGATGCCCGCCCCCAGTCCGACCGGGCTGGGGGCAAGGCTCTCCGCCGGGGACTACGCGTACACCTTGCGGTACAGCGCCTGCATGTCCTCGACGATGACGGGCTTGATGGTGTTCGCGGGGCTGCCGCTCGCCTGCGCGTCGGAGGCCATCTTCTCGATCGCCGCGTGGAAGGCGGCGCGTTCGACGCCGAACTCCTCGAGCGTGGGCACCTTGAGCTCGGCGAGCAGCGCGCGGATCGCGGCCATGAGGTCCTCGGCGGCGGTGCGGTCGTCCTCGGAGGTGCTCAGGCCGCAGTAGCGCGCGACCTCGGCGAAGCGGTCGTAGGCGCCGTCGAGCGCGAATTCGAAGCAGGCCTCCATGAGCATGGCGTTCGAAAGGCCGTGCGGCACGTGGAACAGCGCGCCGATGGGCCGCGACATGCCGTGGATGATGGTCACGGACGAGTTGTTGAACGCGATGCCCGCCTCGGTGGCGGCGATGGACATCTGCATGCGCGCCTCGACGTTGCCGGGGTCGTTCACGCACGTGGCGAGGTTCTCGAAGATGCGCTTCGCCGCGGAGAGCGAGAACGTCTGCGAGAGCGGCTGCGCTTTGCGCGACGTGTAGGACTCGATGGCGTGGCAGAGCGCGTCGAGACCCGTGGCGCTCGTGACGCTCGCGGGCGCGGTGAGGGTGAACGCGGGGTCGACGATGGCGACCTCGGGGATGAGCGGCGCGCCGGCGATGAGCATCTTCACGTCGGCCTGCGTGTTCGTGATGATGGTGAATTGCGTGGCCTCGGAGCCCGTGCCCGCCGTGGTGGGGATGGCGACCATGGGGCAGACGGGGCCGGAGAAGCCCTCGCCCAGGAACGAGTCGATGTCGCGGCCGCTCGAGACGCACATCGCGATGGCCTTCATGGTGTCGATGGGTGAACCGCCGCCGAGCGCGATCATGAAGTCGCAGCCCTCCTGCTGGTAGCGCTCGACGCCCGCGGCGACCATCGTGTCGACGGGCTCGGAGTTCACTTCGTCGTAGACGTGGTACGTCACGCCGATGCCGTCGAGCATGTCGGTGACGCGCGCGAGGTTGCCGAGCTTGCCCATCATGGCGTCGGTGACGATGAGCGCGCGCGAGCCGAGGGTCGCGATGAGCGCGGACGCCTCGGCGAGGGCGTCGGGGCCGTAGATGATGTGATGGGGCGTGATGAAGGTGCGCGCGGTGGCTTGTGCCATGAATCCTCCTCGATGATGCGGCGGCCTGGGCGGCCGCTCCTGCGTAACCCGCCGCAACGGGTTTTGATTTCGGACGCTCGTCTCTGGGCTTTCGGAAATCTTCGTTTCCTTGTGCTCAAAAACGTGCATCTAACTGCACTTTCAGTATACAACAGAGCGATGGCTTACGGATAGGACTTTCGAATGAGCCATTGGTGAGTCATTGGGGACGGGTTCAAATGACTCATTGAGTCAATGGGGACGTGCTCGTTTGACTCACTGAGTCATTTGAACCCGTCCCCAATGGCTCGCCCAATGGCTCGCCCGACGGCGCGCGGGGCGTCTCATGTAGAATGGGGGCGACCGAAACGGCAGCGGGGGAAGGGAAATCCCATGGAACAGTACAAGCAGGATTTCATCACGTTCATGGTCGAATCCGACGTGCTCAAGTTCGGCGAGTTCACGCTCAAGAGCGGCCGCACCTCGCCGTTCTTCATGAACGCCGGCGCCTACGTGACGGGCGAGCAGCTCAAGCGCCTCGGCGAGTACTACGCCCGCGCCATCCACGACAACTTCGGCCTCGACTTCGACATCGTGTTCGGGCCGGCCTACAAGGGCATCCCGCTGTCGGTGGTCACGGCCATCGCGCTCTTTGAGCTCTACGGCAAGGAGGTGCGCTACTGCTCCAACCGCAAGGAGGTCAAGGACCACGGCGCGGACGCGGGCAACCTGCTGGGCGCCGAGCTCCACGACGGCGACCGCGTGGTCATGGTCGAGGACGTCACGACCTCCGGCAAGTCCATCGACGAGACCTACCCCATCCTGAAGGCGGCGGCGGACGTCGAGGTCAAGGGCCTCATCGTGAGCCTCAACCGCATGGAGGTGGGCAAGGGCGGCGTCGTGACCGCGCAGCAGGAGATCCAGGAGAAGTACGGCTTCCCCGTGGCGAGTATCGTGGATATGGCCGAGGTCACGGAGGTGCTCTACAACCATGAGATCGACGGCCGCGTGGTCATCGACGACGCGACGAAGGCAGCGCTCGACGCCTACTACGAGCAGTACGGCGTGAAGGCGTAGCCGCGGGCGGCCTTGTGCGCGCCGTTTCCGAACGCTTACCGAAACATGTCACGCCGCGCACGCTTTTGCCGGCGCGTTCGGATAGTATGGAGACATCATGAAGAGAAGCGCGTGCTGCCGCGCTTCACAGCTGCGTTGGGAGGAACCGATGAAGAAGCGCATCCTGCTCGCTCCGGTCGTGGCGATCGCCTGCATGCTCACCCTCGTGCTCGGTGGGTGCGGCGGGGCGTCCGCGGAGGACCTGATCCGCGAGAACCTCGAGAGCTACATGGGCGAGGTCGACGTCGCGGACGAGGCCTTCGTCGAGGGGCTCGAGTCCTCGGCCGGCGAGGACCTCGACCAGCTCGGCATCACGGCTGATGAGTTCGCCGCCGCCTACCTTGACGGCTTCGGGTACGAGATCGGCGACATCACCGTCGACGGCGACACCGCGACGGCCGAGCTCACCATCACCATCAAGTCGTACACCGACATCATGACCACGTTCCAAAACGACTTCTACGACTGGGCGTACAGCGTCGACCCGAACACGCTCTCGAGCCAGGACGAGATCTACAAGCAGGCCGGTCAGATGCTCCTCGACGCGACGAACAGCGCCGAGCCTACTTCCACGACCGTCGAGGTGAACTACACGAAGAACTCCGATGGTGACTGGGAGATGGACTCCAGCTCGGAGATGGAGCTCTCGTCGGTGGTTTTGGCGTAGCGTAGGCAGACGACACGGATACGGCGGCTGCGCGCTGCCGAGACGACACGCGTTGCGCCCCGCCCTGGTGTGGGGCGCTTCGCTATCTGGAGAGTGGGGTGGACTGATGTTTTGCACGAATTGCGGGGCGAACCTGCCGGAGGGAACGCGGTTCTGCACGCGGTGCGGAATGCCCGTCGGGGACGCGGCGGGCGACGGCGCGGGCCAGGGCGGAGCGCCGGTGACGGGCGCCGCACCGATGCCGGAAGCGGCGCCCGCTCCCGCGGCTGCGCAGGTGCCGCCGCAGCCCGCGTCCTGGGCTGCCGGGCAGGCCTCGACCGTCCCGCCCGCCCAGGTGCCGCCGCAGCCCGCGACCACCCCGCCCACCCAGGTTCCGCCGCAGCCCGCGGCCGACGCGCCCGCCCCGCAGCCGCCGAAGAAGCGGGGCGGCAAGGCAAAGGTGGTGGGGATCGTCGTCGGCATCATCGCGCTCGTCGCGATTATCGGCGCGGGCGGGTACCTCGTCTACCAGAACTTCTTCGCCACCGGCCCGGAGGAGGTCATCCGGGAGGACCTCGACGAGCACCTCGCCGCGTACTCGGATCCCTCGACGGGCGACGGCGATCGGCTCCTTTCCGAGGCGGACGACGTGCTCTCCGGCCTCGCGGCCTACCCGTACCCCAGTTCGAGCGCGTACGAGGCGTGGCTCGAGGACACCTCGTACACCGTCGATGACGTCGTGGTCTCCGACGACGGCGCCACGGCGACCGCGACCGCCACGATCACGCACGCCCCGCTCATCTCGTTCATCGAGCACCACGAGGGCGAGGCGGACAACCCCGGCGAGCCCCAGGAGACGACGCTCGAGCTCACGTACACGCGCGACGGCTCCACCTGGAAGGCGGACGGCGATGAGCTGCGGGACGCGGTCTTCGCGGCCTACCTGCCCTCCGACGAGGAGCTCATCGCCTCCGACGTCGACACCTACTTCAAGGCCGATGACGACATGCGCAACGGCTTCATCATGGGGCTCGAGAGCGGCTCGAGCTCGGAGCTCGACCAGCTGGGCATCACGGCCGACGAGTTCGCCGACGCCTATCTTGACGGCTACGCCTACGAGGTGGGCGACGTGACGGTCGACGGCGATACCGCGAGCGTCGAGGTGTCGGTCACCATCAAGTCGTACGCGGACATCATGGCGGCGTTCCAGGACGAGTTCGACGCGTGGGCAGCATCGGTCGACACCACGACCATGACCGAGGACGAGGCTTACCGGCAAGAGGGCGCGATGATGCTCGATGTCATCGCCGCGGCTGAGCCGAAGACCACCGAGGCGACGCTCACGTTCACGCAGGACAGCAGCGGCGTGTGGTGGATGGATTCGAGCTCGGAGCACGCGATCGAGGGCATGCTGGGGTACTAGCGGCCGGGTGCGGCGGTCACGCGGCTGACGGTTCGCCCGGCAGCCCTTTCCGCGAATCGCCCGGCAGCCCGGTCACCCGTGAGCCGCCGGCTGCGCTATACCCCGGCGATCGCGAGGAGGTCGCGGGGCGTGCGGGCGAGGTAGTCCGCCCCCGCGGCCTCGAGCTGCGCCGCTCCCCGGAAGCCCCAGACGGCGCCCGCCACGCGGAGGCCGGCGTTGTGCCCCGTCTCCACGTCGACGTCGCTATCGCCCACGAAGAGGGTGGTCGCGGGGTTCGCGCCGAGCGCCTCGATGACGTGCAGGGTGACCGGTGCGGCGGGCTTGGGCGGGAACGCCGCCGTCGCCCCCTGCACGAGGGCGAAGCGGTCGCCGAAATACCGCTCGACGAGGGGGCAGGCGGCGTCGTGGTCCTTGTTCGTGAGGACGGCGAGCTCGATGCCGGCCGCGCGCAGGGCGTCGAGCACCGCGATGATATCGGGGTAGGGGGTGGTGTGGTCCTCCTTGTGCGCGGCGTAGCGGGTGCGGAACTCGGCGAGGGCCTGCTCGTAGACGGCGCCGTCCCCGTAATACTCGGCGGGGATGATGCGCTCGACGAGCTTGCGCATGCCGTTGCCCACCTTGAAGCGGTACGCATCGAGCGGGAACGTGGGCCAGCCGCGCGCCTCGCACACGTGGTTGCAGGCGAGCGCGAGGTCCTCGAGCGTGTCCAGGATCGTGCCGTCGAGGTCGAAGATGATATGCGTGAAGGCGGGTTCTGCCACGGAAGGCTCCTTGCGGTTCATGGGGGGTCAGAGGCGGGGTCTGGGACGGGTTCGGACGATCCGGCGCTCGCGGGTTCTAGCAGATGCGGGGCAGCTGCTCGCCCACGAGCATGTCGAGGATCCGCGACGAGCCCCAGGGCGTGCGCACGAGCACGGCGGGACCGGTCGGCGCGGCCTCGCGAACCGTCCCGATGATCGCCGCGTCCGCCCCGTAGCGGTTCGCGCGCATGGCCGCGAGCGCGGGCTCGGCCTCGTCGGCGGGCACGACGGCGACCATCTTCCCTTCGTTCGCTACCTGCAGGGGGTCGTAGCCCAGCATGTCGCAGGCGGCGCGCACCGCGGGCCGCACGGGGATCGCTGCCTCGTCGAGCTCGATTTCTACCCCGCTCGCGGTGACGAACTCGTTGAGCGTGCTCGCCAGGCCGCCACGCGTGGGGTCGCGGAAGCAGCGGGTGTGCGGCGCGGCGGCGAGCACGTCGGCGATAAGGCCGTTGAGCGGCGCGGCATCGCTCTCGATGTCCGTGGAGAAGGCGAGGCCCTCGCGCACGCTCATCACCGCGATGCCGTGGTCGCCGAGCGTGCCCGAGACGAGCACCGCGTCGCCGGGCCGGCACGCCGCGCCCGAGAGCGTCACGCCCTCGGGGACCTCGCCCACGCCTGCCGTGTTGATGTAGATGCCATCGGCGCCTCCGCGCTCGACGACCTTCGTATCGCCCGTGATGATCGCGACGTGTGCCTCGCGCGCGGCCGCCGCCATGCTCGCGCAGATGCGCCGCAGGTCGTCGAGGGGGAAGCCCTCCTCGATCACGAAGCCGCACGAGAGGTAGCGCACGCGCGCGCCCGAGGTCGCCACGTCGTTCACCGTCCCGCACACGGCGAGCCGGCCGATGTCCCCGCCGGGGAAGGTGTGCGGCGTCACGACGAACGTGTCGGTGGAAAGCGCGATGCGCCCCGTGGGCGGCAGCGGCGCGATGCCGGCGTCGTCGCCCGCGTGCAGCTCGGGCGCGTCGAACGCCTCGAGGAACACCTCGTCGATGAGGCGTCGCATCATGGTGCCGCCCGACCCGTGGCCGAGCTGGACCGTCGCGTTGGATACCATGTCGGATCCCTTCAGTGATAAAAAGGTGTCAGACACCATTTTATCATCGGTAGCGGAAGTAGGCGGCGCAGCTGCCCTCGCTCGAGACCATGCAGGGGCCGACCGGGTGCTCCGGGGTGCAGGCGCGGCCGAAGAGCGGGCAGGCGGAGGGCGCCATCACGCCGCGCAGGACGTCGCCGCAGCGGCAGCCGCGCGGCTCGCGCGTGGGCTCGATGTCGACGGGGAAGCGCCGGGCGGCGTCGAAGGCGGCGAAGTCGTCGCGGATGCGCAGGCCGGAGGCCGGAAGCGCGCCGAGTCCGCGCCAGGTGGCGTCGGCCGGCTCGAAGACGCGCTCGCAGAGCTGCCGGGCCACGGGGTTGCCCCCGTCGCGCGCGCCGCGGCGGTAGGCGTTCGCGATGCGCGGGGTGCCGTCCACCACCATCTCGGCGAGGAGCGCGATGCCCTCGAGGATGTCGACGGGCTCGAAGCCGGTCACGACGCCGGGGGTGGCGAACTCGTCGACGAGGAAGCGGAACGGGGCCGTGCCCGTGATGGTGGAGACGTGGCCGGGCAGGATGAAGCCGTCGACGGCGCACGCCGGGTCGCCCGCGATGGCGCGCAGTGCCGCCGGCGTCGTCTTGTGCAGGCAGAGCACGGAGAAGTTGGACAGGCCGCGCTCGGAGGCGGCGACGATGCTCGCGGCGATGAGGGGCGCGGTGGTCTCGAAGCCGACGCCCATGAAGATGACCTGGAGCTCCGGGTTGCGCGCGGCGAGGTCGACCGCATCGAGCGGCGAGTACACGATGCGCACGTCCGCCCCGGCCGATTTCTCCGCGGCGAGCGACGACGTGCTGCCGGGCACGCGCACCATGTCGCCGAAGGTGGCGATGCACGCACCGTCGAGCCGGGCGAGCGCGATGGCGTGGTCGATGTCGCGGTTGGCGGTCACGCATACCGGGCAGCCGGGACCAGAGAGCAGCTGGAGGCTCTTCGGGAGGATCGAGCGGAAGCCGTAGCGACCGATACTCATGGTGTGCGTCCCGCAGACCTCCATGAGCTTGATGGGGCGGTCGCCGACGATGCCCGCGATGCGCTCGATGAGTTCGCGCGCGAGGGCGGGATCGCGGAAAGCGTCGAGGTCGAGCGCACGCGTCATGAGCGGACGGCTTCGGTTTCCGCGGTGCTCGCCGCGAGCTCCTCGGTTGCCAGCTCGCCGAGCTCGCGGACGATCTCGATGGTCTGCGCGGCCTCGTCGGCGTCGACGACCTCGATGGCGAAGCCGGCGTGCACGAGCACCCAGTCGCCTACCTGAGCGGACGGCGTGAGCGCGAGCGATATCCGTTTACGCACGCCGAGCGTGTCGATCGTCGCGCCGTCGGGCTGCATCTCCACGATCTGTCCGGGTATCGCAAGGCACATGGCTGCTCCTTCATCTGGGTGCGCGCGGCGCTGGGTGCCACGCCGCACATCGTCACAGATGGTACCCCGCACGTAGCAGAAGGGCAAATGCGGGGGTGGTTGCAAGGCTATCTACACAGACGTTCCGTCTAGCCGCGCTGCGAGCCGCGCGCGGGCTACGGCGGCCTGCCCGTACGCGATGCCGCCGTCGTTGATGGGGATGCGCTGCGGGACGATGACCTGCAGGCTTTCCGCCTCGAGCAGGCCGCGGGTCTGCTCGAGGAGCAGACGGTTCATGAAGACCCCGCCGCCGAGCGCGACCGTGTCGATGCCGCGTGCCCGCGCGATCGCACCGGCGACCTCGGCCGCCATGCGTGCGAGGGCGTCGTGCACCTGCAGTGCGAGCACCTCGGCGGCCTCTCCGGCCGCGATGCCGTCGAGCAGGGCGGTGAGAAGCGGCGACGGGTCGATGATGACGGGCGCAAGCGGGGTCCCGCCGTGCCGCGCGACCAAGTTTTTCTCCTCCGGCGGCAAAATGTGGTGGTGAAATTCAGATATGCACGATTCAGCGACCCCAGAGCCGGCGTTTGGCCGTTCCGAACGGACGCTCGCCCGATCCCGGTCACAGGAATCCTGGGGTTTCTCTGGCCTTCCGTCCTCACCGTCGCTCCGAACCGCCTCGGAAGCGGTTCCGCATCGTGCATATCTGAATTTCGCCACCAATTTTCGCGACGCGTCGCGAAATTCTTGCCCCGCACCGGCGTCCGCGGCGCGCACGGCCGCCGCCTCGAGCTCGATGGCGGGCTCACCGTCGTAGCTCGCGCGCTCGCAGATGCCCAGGAGCGCGGCGCAGGCGTCGAGGAAGCGCCCCATGCTGCTTGTGAGCGGGCTGTTGATGCCGCGCTCGAGCATGGTGTCCATGATGGAGGCGGCCCCGCCCCCCAAGCTATCGAGCAGCCGCGCCGCCCCGGGGTGCCCGAGCAGATTATGCTGCCAGAGCAGGGCGTAGGCGCAGCGCCGCGGGTCGCGGATGGCGGCGGCCCCGCCGGGAAGCGGCATGGTCGCAAGGTGCGCGGCGCGCTCGAAGCCGGTCAGGGTCGCGACGAGGAATTCGCCACCCCAGACGGTGCCGTCCGTGCCCGCCCCGGTTCCGTCGAAGGCGATGCCCACCACGGGTTCGCGCGCGTCGAGGCCGTCGTATGCCGCCGCCTCGGCGATCGCTGCGGCGATGTGCGCGTGGTGGTGCTGAACCTCGATGAGTGGAACTCCAAGCCGTTGTGCCTCGTCGCGCGCCCAGCGCGCCGTGAGGTAGGTGGGGTGCCGGTCGCAGGCGAGTGCGCGCGGCGCAAGGTCGAAGAGGCCTTCCATGCGTTCGCGGGCCTCGTGCCAGGCGGCAAGGGAGCTCGCGTGCTCGACATCGCCGATGTGCTGCGAGAGGAAGCAGAGCGCCGCCCCGTCCGCCTGTTCGCGCGTGAGGGCGAGGGTCGCCTTCTGCTCCGCCCCGCACACGAGGATCGTCGGGAGCGCGTCATCTCCGCAGGTGGGGAGCGTAAGCGGCTGCGGCGCGTAGCCGCGCGCACGGCGCACGAGGCGCGCGGCCCCCCGGGCGTCGACGCGTGCGACGGAGTCGTCGTAGCGCGCGAGGATGGCGCGGTCGTTGCCCAGGAGCGCGTCGGCGATGCCCCCTTCGACCAGGCGCTCCCACGCGCGCGCATCGTCGGTCTCGATGGGCTCGCCGCTCACGTTGCCGCTCGTCATGACGAGCGCGCGCACGCCGCGCCGGGCGCAAGCGGCGAGCAGGAGGTGCTGAAGCGGCGTGTAGGGGAGCATGACGCCGAGCTCGGGCAGGTCGAAGGCGACGGACGGGGCGCAGCCGGCGACGTGCCGCACGAGCACGATCGGGCGCACGCTGCCCTGCAGTAGCTCGCGCTCCGCATCCCGCGCCGTGCACATTCCCTCGACATCCGCAAGGCTCGCCATCATGACTGCGAACGGCTTGCGCGGGCGGCGCTTCCGCGTGCGCAGCTCCCGCACGGCCTGGTCGTTGCCTGCGTCGCAGGCGAGGTGGAACCCGCCGAGCCCCTTGACCGCCACGATGCCGCCCGCCGCGATGAGCTCGGCGCAGCGCTCGATGATCGCATCGCTCGCTTCGCGCGTGGACCCGGTGCGCGCGTCGGACATCCCGCGCTCGTGCCAGGTGATGTGCGGCCCGCAGGCGAAGCAGGCGTCCGGCTGCGCGTGGAAGCGCCGGTCGAGCGGGTCGGCGTACTCGCGTGCGCAGTCGGGGCACATGGGGAACGCGGACATGGAGGTCGCGGGGCGGTCGTAGGGCAGCGCGCGGATGATGGTGAAGCGCGGCCCGCAGTTCGTGCAGTTGATGAACGGGTAGTGGTACCTGCGGTCCTCTGGGTCGAAGAGCTCGCGCAGGCAGTCGGGGCAGGTGGCGATGTCGGGCGAGACGAGGGTCGTGCGCGCGGTGGTGTCGTCCGAGGCGACGATGCGGAACCCGGGCACGGCGGGACGGCCGTCCTCCGGCGCGCCGTCGCCCGCGTCGACCTGCCGCACCTCGATGCCGTCGATGCGCGCGGCAGCCGGCGCCCGGTCGCGGAGCGCGCGCAGGAACGTGTCGAGCGCGGCGTCGTCGCCCTCCGCCTCGATGTGCACGCCGTCTCCTGCGTTGAGCACCCAACCGCCTACGCCCGCCGCCACCGCCTCACGGTACACGAACGGCCGCATGCCCACGCCCTGGACGATGCCGCGTATGTGGATCTGGATGCGTCGCATGCCGCTGTCCCGCTAGAGCTCTAGGCTCGTTTCCGTCGCGGAGCAGGTGAGCTTGCCATGGCGCACCCCGCGCAGGGAGAGCAGACGGTCGGCGAGCTCGTAGATGCGCGCCCCGGTGCCGCGCAGCGCGAGGATCTCCAGGCAGTTGTGATGGTCGAGGTGCACGTGCATGGTCGAGACGATCTCTGCCGTGTAGTCGTGCTGCACCTCGTCGAGCCGGCGCGTGAGGTCGCCCGTGTGGTGGTCGTAGATCATGGTGAGCGACCCGATGACCTCGGCATCGGGCGTCTTGAGCGCCTCCTCGACGAGCGCCGCGCGCATGAGGTCGCGGATGGCGCTCGAGCGGTTCGCGTCGTCGCCGCGCCGGGCGAGCAGGTCGTCGAAGGCTGCGAGCAGGTCTTCCGGGACGGCGACGGAGAAGCGGGCGAGGTCGCCCGGGCAGGAACGCTTGCCCACGGTCTACACCAGCCGCACGGAGCCGACGGCGTTGTGGTCGGCCTCGATTGCCTCGTCATAGCCGGCGAGCGCTGCCCGCGCCTCGTCGAGCGCCGCCATCGCCGCCTCGAGCTTCTCGTCGATGCGCTCCATGTCGAAGGCCTCGGTCGCATGGTAGAGGTCGTGGCTCCACGCGCGCGCGAGCGCGATGGTGTCGTCGATGTGCTTCACGCTCATCGAGAGCTGGCTCATGTTCATGCCGACGTCGTGCATATCGTCCTCCCAGCGAGATGGGTGTGCGGTGCATATGAAAAGAGCCCCGGTGTCCCCGGGGCTCTAGTGTACTACGCGCGCCGGTGCAGCGCGCTTCGCGCCGCGCGGTTCACGCGGCACCGTTCGGTCGCGCCGAGCTTACAGCGCTCGCTCGATCTCCTCTTTGAGTTTCGGCTTCGGCATCGCGCCCACGATGCGGTGGACTTCCTGGCCGTTCTTCAGGATGACGAGGGTCGGGATGGACATGACGCCGTAGCGCATGGAGATGTCCTGGTTCTCGTCGACGTTGCACTTGGCGACGACGAGGCGGCCGGCGAGCTCCTCGGCGAGCTGGTCGACGATGGGCGACACCATGCGGCACGGGCCGCACCACGGTGCCCAGAAGTCGACGAGGACGGGGAGCTGCTCCTGAAGCAGGCTATCGAAATTGGTGGCGTTGACCTCTTGTACTGCGGCCATGGTTCCTCCTTGGAACGGTTGCGTCGCGCCCGATCGCGTTCGCTGCGGGCACGGTGCCATATAAGTCGGTCACGTTATACCCAGTTGCCGCATCCTCTTGCAGTGAGTCATTGGGGACGGGTTCAAATGACTCGGTGAGACATTGGGGACAGGTTCGTTTGACTCACTGAGTCATTTGAACCCGTCCCCAATGACTCAATGACTCGCGGCGTACAATGGCGGGGATGGGTTCGGCGAGTGGAAGGGGAGGCGCATGGCGGCGACGAGCGCGGAGAAGCGCGAGGCTCTGCTGGGTGCGAAGCGCCTGGAGCTCGAGGGGCTGACGCGTCGGGGCGCGTGCATCTTCGGGAACGCGTTTTCGCAGATCGTTCTCGTGAAGGGCGCGCTCAACGAGGCGGAGCGGGCGGGCGCCGACGTGCTCTCCGGTGCCGACGGCACGGCGTTCCATGCGGCGCTCGAGCGCCTGGGGTACGCGCCGGAGGATTTCTGCGTGCTCTCCGCGCGCATGGGCACGGTCGAGGAGGGCGTCGTCCCCACGCGCGCCGCGGGCGAGCCGCTCGACCCCGAGCTGTTCCGCTGGGCGCTCGAGGCGCTCGACCCCGAGGCGGTCGTGCTCGTGGACGACGATGCCGCTGCCGTGATGCGCGAGGCGTATGCCGAGGAGCTCGCGCAGGTGGAGCAGTTCGACGTCGCGATGCTCGAGCCGGGGCTCGTCGCGCGGGTGCTCGGCCGCCGCGTGCTCGCGCTCGGGGGCTTCGAGGCCGCGCTCGGCGATGCCCGCGCGAAGCAGCGCATGTGGGCGTATCTCAAGCAGCTACCGCCGATCGGCTCGCCGCTCTAGCGCGGCGGGCTGCGGGTTTTCGCGAGGTTTCCGCCCGCGCCGCTCGGCGAACCTGCCTGTCCCGCAACGCAAAAGGGGCTCCCGCAGGAGCCCCTTTCGATACCCGAGAGGTGGTATGTGAGGACTTAGTCCTCGGCGATCTCGGTGATCGCGCCGGACGGGCAGCCGTCGAGGCACACGCCGCAGCCGATGCAGGAATCCTCGTCCACCACGGTGGCGACGTCCTGGAGCTCCAGGACGCCCTGGGGGCAGTCGTCGACGCAGACGCCGCAAGCGATGCACTCGTCGGCTTCAATAACAGGATGAGCCATAGTAATCCTCCTCTTGATAGCCCGGAACCGATTCGGCGTCCGGTACGGATTGCGTGGCTTCAATATACCCCGCTCGTCGTCATTTTCAAGTCTCGTATGAAGCCTTTTTCGACCGTTCGCCGAGTTAGGAAGGGTAAACAATCACGCTGGGTGCGCGGAAGAGAGGACGTGCGAGCGCTCGTGCAGCGCTTAAGGCAACTCGTTCCAGGTGCGTGTACTTGTTTGCGGACGATTCCGCCATGCCCGCCGATCGTACTCACAAAACAGCAAAAGGGGTTGAATGGAAAGGGGTTGAACGGAACACGTCCCCAACCAACCCATCCCCTGCGGGCGGGCGCACTAGAAAATCTTATATATGTTGACTTAGATTTTCTGAATCACATGGTATAGGTCGATTGAAAACGGGATATTATAAGACCGAACGAAAAAAGGGTCGCGGCACCCGTCGCGATTCAAAGAGCCGTGGCGGCGTGCCACAGCTCGCCCGGCTCAAAGGAAGGGATATACCATGAGCAAGATTCTCGGAATCGACCTGGGCACGACCAATTCGGCGATGGCCGTGTTCGAGGGTGGCAACCCCACCATCATCGTGAATGCCGAAGGTGACCGCACCACCCCGTCCGTCGTGGGCTTCCGCGCCGACGGCGACCGCGTGGTGGGCAAGGCCGCCAAGAACCAGGCCGTGACGAACCCCAAGAACACCGTGTTCTCCATCAAGCGTTTCATGGGCCGCAAGTACTCCGAGGTCGCCTCGGAGATCAAGACCGTCCCGTACACGGTCAAGGAGGGTCAAGGCGGCCGCGCCGTGGTGGAGATCGAGGGCAAGGACTACACGCCCGAGCAGATCAGCGCCATGATCCTGCAGAAGATGAAGACCGACGCCGAGAAGTACCTCGGCGAGACGATCACGGACGCCGTCATCACCGTCCCCGCGTACTTCAACGACGCCCAGCGCCAGGCCACGAAGGACGCCGGTAAAATCGCCGGCCTGAACGTCAAGCGCATCGTGAACGAGCCGACCGCGGCCGCGCTCGCCTACGGCTTCGACAAGGGCGGCAAGGATCAGCGCATCCTCGTCTTCGACCTGGGCGGCGGCACGTTCGACGTCTCCGTCCTCGACCTCGCCGACGGCGTGTTCGAGGTGCTCTCCACCGCGGGTGACAACCACCTGGGCGGCGACGACTGGGACCAGCGCGTCATCGACTGGCTTGCCGACAAGTTCCAGGCCGATAACGGCATCGACCTGCGCCAGGATCCGATGGCGCTCCAGCGCCTGAAGGAGGCGGCCGAGAACGCCAAGAAGGAGCTCTCCTCCGCGCAGCAGGCCACCATCAACCTGCCGTTCATCACCGCCGACGCCACCGGCCCGAAGCACCTCGACTACACGCTCAGCCGCGCCGAGTTCGAGCGCATCACGCATGACCTGCTCGAGCGCTGCAAGCAGCCGGTGACCAACGCCCTGCGCGACGCCAACCTCAAGCTCTCCGACCTTACCGAAGTCATCCTCGTGGGCGGCTCGACCCGTATGCCCGCCGTCCAGGAGCTCGTGAAGAACATGACCGGCAAGCAGCCGAACATGTCCGTGAACCCGGACGAGGTCGTGGCCTGCGGCGCGTCCATCCAGGGCGCCATCCTGGGCGGCGACTCCACGGTGGGCAGCGACATCCTGCTGCTCGACGTGACCCCGCTGAGCCTCGGCGTCGAGACCATGGGCGGCATCATGACCAAGATGATCGACCGCAACACCACCATCCCGACGTCCAAGACCGAGATTTACTCCACGGCCGCCGACAACCAGACGAGCGTCGAGATCAACGTCCTGCAGGGCGAGCGCGAGCTTGCGCGCGACAACAAGAGCCTCGGCAAGTTCCAGCTCACCGGCATCCCGGCCGCGCGCCGCGGCGTGCCGCAGATCGAGGTCACGTTCGACATCGACGCGAACGGCATCGTGAAGGTCTCCGCGAAGGATAAGGCCACCGGCAAGAGCCAGGAGATCACCATCTCCGGTTCCACCGCGCTGTCCGACGAGGAAGTCGACCGCATGGTGAAGGACGCCGAGGCGCACGCCGAGGAGGATAAGCGCCAGAAGGAGGAGGTCGAGGTCCGCAACCAGACCGACAGCCTGTGCTACTCCACCGAGCAGACCCTCTCCGAGCTGGGCGACAAGGTGCCCGCCGACGTGAAGGCCGAGGCCGACGCCGCGATCGCCGACGCCAAGAAGGCGCTCGAGGGCTCGGACGTCGACGCCATCAAGAGCGCCGGCGACAAGCTGCAGGAGGTCGCCTACAAGCTCGCGCAGATGGTGTACGCCGACGCGCAGCAGGCTACCGACGGCGCGTCGCCTGCGGCCGATGACGACGTGGTCGACGCCGAGTACGAGGTCGTCGACGACGATCAGGATAAGTAACCATGCCCGCTCGCGAAGCTCGCACCGGGGCGGCGGGAGCTGCCGCCGCCCCCGATGACTCCAAGGAGAGGGACGTGAAGATTCCGGTAGAAGCAGTGGACGATACCGAGCAGGCCGAGGGCGCGGGCGTGGAGGCCACGCACGACGACACCCCCGAGCAGGCGCAGGCCGAGCAGGCCATGAGCGAGGAGGAAATGATCGAGGCGGCCATCCGCGCAGGCGAGGAAGCAGCCGAGAACGACTTCAAGCTCAAATACGAGCAGGCCCAGGCCGAGCTGGCCGACGTGCGCCGCGAGCTCGCGGAGGCCAAGGAGGCGAGTGACGGTGCCGCGGCCAAGGTGGCCGAGGCGAACGAGCGCGCCCAGCGGCTCCAGGCGGACTGGGAGAACTACCGCCGCCGCACCGCCGCCGAGCGCCTGGCCGAGCAGACCCGCGCCACCGAGAAGCTCGTGACCGCGCTGCTGCCCGTGCTCGACGACATGGAGCGCGCCATCGCCCATGCGCGCCAGCAGCAGCTCGACGATGCGTTCGCGCAGTTCGTGGACGGTGTGGACGCGGTGCGCACCAAGATGCTCGACGTGTTCGCGCACGAGGGTGTCGAGGCCATCGACCCGAAGGGCGAGCCCTTCAACCCGCTCGAGCACCAGGCGGTGGGCCGCGTCGAGGATCCGTCGCAGTACGACGAGACGGTGAACGACGTGTACCAGAAGGGGTACCGCATGGCCGATCGCGTGCTGCGCTCGGCGATGGTCACGGTGACCTACGGCGGCGAGAAGCGCCCGGCGCCCGAAGCGGAGGCCGCGGACGAGCCCGCCCCGGCCACCGAAGCCGAATCGGGTGCGCCCGAGGCGGATGCCGAGAGCGCGTCCGAGTAAACGACCGGTAAGGGCTTCGGGACACAGGTTCCGAAGCCCTTTTGATGAGACGGGGCGCTGAGCCCCCGGCTCAGGGAAGGAGGCAGGCGTCATGCCGCAGAAGAATTTCTACGATGTCCTGGGCGTTTCGCGCGACGCCTCCGACAAGGAAATCAAGACCGCATTTCGCAAGCTCGCGCAGAAGTACCATCCCGACGCGGGCGGCGATGAACAGAAGTTCAAGGAGATCAGCGAAGCGTACGAGACGCTCTCCGATGCGAAGAAGCGCAAAGAATACGACCAGCTGCTCATGTTCGGCGGCATGCCGGGCGGTGGCGGCTCGTATACATATAGCGGCGGTGGGGCGAACGTCGACCTGAACGACCTCTTCAGCTCCATCTTTGGCGGTTCCGATGGCGGCGGGTTCGGTGGCTTCGCCCAGGGGTTCGGCGGCATGGGCGGCCGCGCCGCGAACCGCCCGCGCAAAGGCGACGACATCTCGCTGACCATCGACGTGAGCGCCGAGGACGCGTTCCACGGGGTCACGAAGAAGGTGAGCTACACCGTGCCGTCGACGGGCACGCGCGAGAGCGTGGTCGTCAAGATCCCGGCAGGCGCCGTGGACGGCGGCAAGATGAACTTCAAGGAGCGCGGCGACTTCGGCGTGAACGGCGGCAGCCGCGGCAACCTGATCGTGCGCACGCACGTGCTCGAGCACCCCATCTTCAAGCGCAAGGGCGCGGACGTGCTGCTCACGCTGCCTATCTCGATGTACGAGGCCGCGCTGGGAGCCCGCGTGGACGTGCCCACGCCGGGCGGCAAGACGGTGCGCCTGCGCATCCCTGCGGGGACGCAGACGGGCAAGAAGTTCCGGTTCAACGAGATGGGCGCGCCGGATCTGAAGCATCGCGGGCGCACGGGCGCGCTGATCGTGACCGTCGAGGTCCGCACGCCGGAGCGGCTGAGCGACACCGAGCGCGCATCGCTCGAGAAGCTCATGGAAGCCGACGCGCGCGACTACCGCGCGACGATCAATCAATACCGCTCGTCGTCGAAGGCGAGCGCATAGGGGGGCTGCACTGCGGGCGCGGCCACATGAGCCGCTCCCGTGATGCGCGGTGCGCGCACGGAGCGGCGCGCGAAGAGGACGAGATTTGGGGTTCGATATGGCAGAGGACGAGCGTAACAAGCCGTTGTACATGATTTCCGTGGCGGCAGAGCTGACGGGCATGCACCCGCAGACCCTGCGCGTCTACGAGTCGAAGGGCCTGGTGAACCCCAAGCGCTCGGGCGGCAACACGCGCCTGTACTCGCGCGCCGACATCGAGCGGCTCGAGCTCATCAACCAGCTCACCGACGAGGGCATCAACCTTGCCGGTGTGGTGCGCATCCTGGACATGAAGGAGCGCGCCGAGGAGCGCGAGCGCGAGAACGAGCGGCTGCGTACCCGTGTCCGCGAGCTCGAGGACGAGGTGGCGGAGTACAAGGTGCAGAAGAAGATCACCGCGCTCGTGCCGCGCGGCGGTTCGGCCGACCCCGAGCAGGTGCTTCGCGGGCTGCTGGGTGGCGGCATCTAGGCTGCGCGAGGGCGCCGAGGCGCGCGTGGGACGCGTTCGCGGTAGGCGGAACGTTGTTGGAACGGCGATATGGCATGTTGTATGCCATATCGCCGTTTTTTCTTGGGTTGGCTTCGGCGTTGAAACCCAAAGCACGCGAAACGAGCGGTTTATACGGGGATGGCCAAGTAGCCCCCGAAGGAGCGGCCTCGCTACCTGCGGTTCCGTTGGCGCGCAACCCCGCGCTACTTCAAGGGGTGCCTAGAAACCGCTCGTTTC
>NZ_CAPF01000078.1:0-4430 GCF_000321165.1 Enorma timonensis | reverse complement strand
CGGGCGCGGGTACTTCTGGCGCGGCTGCCGCGGGTGCCGGTGCTGCCGCTCCTGCCGCCGGCGCGCCCTCGGCCGCGGCCTCGCGCCGGTCGCCGCGTTCTCGCTACATCCCCGCGCTCGACGGCATCCGCACCTTCGCCGTCCTCATCGTCGTCCTGTACCATCTGGGCTTCACCTGGGCGCAGGGCGGCTTCCAGGGCGTCACGATCTTCTTCGTGCTCTCGGGCTACCTCATCACGCGGCTGCTGCGCATCGAGTTCGCGCGCACGGGCACCATCGACCTCAAGAGCTTCTGGACGCGCCGCATCCGACGGCTCGTCCCGGCGACCATCACGCTCGTCGTGGTCGTCGCGGTTTTGTGCACGTTCTTCAACCACGTGATGCTCACGAAGATGCGGCCGGATATCCTGCCGTCGCTCCTGTTCTTCAACAACTGGTGGCAAATCTTCAACAATGTGTCCTACTTCGGCGCGCTCGGCGACCCGTCGCCGCTCACGCATTTCTGGTCGCTCTCCATCGAGGAGCAGTTCTACGTGGTGTGGCCGCTGCTGCTCTTCGCGCTGCTGCACTTCGGCGCGCGTCGGCGACCCATCCGCATCGTGGTCATCGTCCTCGCTGTCGCCTCCGCGCTCGAGATGGCGCTGCTCTACAACCCCGCGGTGGATCCGAGCCGCGTGTACTACGGCACCGATACGCGCGCGTTCGCCATGCTCATCGGCGCGTGGCTCGCGTTCGTGCCCACGCGCGCCATGAACCCGTTCCTGGATCATCGGCACCATGGGCACCACGGGGGTCGGAGGCAGCAGGCACACGGGGCCGATGCCCATGCGGCCGAGTCCCGGCCGGGCCTGCTGCGGCGGCATGCGCTCGACATCGCGGGCGCGGCCGCGCTCGCGGGGCTCGTCCTGCTCGTCGTGTACACGAACGGCTACACCGCGTTCACCTACCGCGGCGGCACCGTGCTGGCGTCGGTGCTCTCCGTCGTGCTCGTGGCCGCGTGCGTGCAGCCCGACGGCATCTTGGCGCGCGTGTTCGCGCTCAAGCCGCTCGTCTGGCTCGGGCAGCGCTCCTATAGCATCTACCTGTGGCATTTTCCGCTGTTCGCCCTCATGAACCCCGTGGGGGACGTGACCGCGCGCCCGTGGTGGGTGTACCTCATCGAATGCGGCATCGTGCTCGTGGCGGCCGAGCTCTCGTACCGCTTCATCGAGACGCCGTTCCGGAAGGGGGCGTTCGGGATGTTCCTTGCGCAGGCGAGGTCGCGCGGGTTCAGCTTGGGTGCGTACGTGCGGGCACGCCTCGTGCCCGTGGCGTGCGCGACCGCGCTCGTGATGGTGGCGATCGGCGGCCTCCTGTTCGTGCCGAACACCTCCGCGCTCAGCGCCGAGGGCGCGGCGCTCATCGAGGGCTCGCCGGACGCCTCGGCGAACGGCGGCGCGGGCGGCGCTGCCACGGACGGTGCGGGCGCGGGAGATGCTTCCGCGAACGGCGCCGGCGGCGCGAATGGCGCCGGCGGCGATGCAGCCAGCGCCGGCGGCGATGCCTCGAAGCCCGCGACGGACGAGAACGGGTTCCCGGTGGGCGCCTACGACGTGCTCATGATCGGCGACTCCGTGTCGCTGCGTGCAGTCGACCCCTTCAATGCGACGTTCCCGCACGGGCACATCGACGCCATGAAGAACCGCCAGTTCTCCGCGGCCGAGGATCTGTTCACGAGCTATGAGCAGCAGGGGCTCGCGGGGCGCGTGGTGGTGTTCGCGCTCGGCACGAACGGCAACGTCACGGACGATGCCGTCGACAGCCTCATGAAGCTCGTGGGCGACAAGCGCATCGCGGTGTTCGTGACCACGCGGAGCCCACAGGGGTGGGTCGCCTCGACGAACGACGCGCTCAAGCGCGCGGCGGATCGGTACGACAACGTGCGGATCGTCGACTGGTACGGTTATAGCGAGGGGCGCAACGACCTCTTCGACGGCGATGGCACGCACCTCTCGAGCCAGGGCGCGGACGAGTACGTCGCGCTCATCGACGACGCGATCAAGCCGTACCTGCCGTACCACTTCGAGGGCAAGACGCGCGATGACGCCATCGCGAACGTGAACACCATGGCCGAGCGCGTCGCTCGCGCCGTGCTCGCCCCGTTCGTGGTGGACGAGGCGGGATCCACGGGACGCTGAATCTTCAGGCAAGGAATGTCGTTTTATCGGGGCATCTCACTGTCCCAAGCGCCAATTCTTGCCTGAGGTTTTCTAAATCGGGGCTTTCAGGGATACGTATGTTTATTGACGAGCGCGGCGCGCACGCTCCGGCGTTGTTTAACGCCCTGGTCGTCAAATTTAAGCACTCAAATCTCTCTTATAATCTCCACATTTAGAAAAGCGTAGCGAATAAGCTGCAGCGATATATCCCGTGCAAGGTTTAGCGGGATTTCTGTCAGATTCGCCTGATAGCGTTTCCCCACACGCGACATTCGTTCGCGCGACGCGTAGGGGGGGCGAAGATGCGCAAGGCGGTATCGAAGCGAATCGATGAAGCGCTCGGGTGCGCTGAAGGCGAGGGCCTGCTCTTCGCGCCCAAGACACAGCGGGATATGCGTGCATGCCGAGAGCGGGTAGAGAAGGGGCTGCTTTGTGAGCCGTTTCCACGCCTTTTTGTACGAAAGGAATATTGGGACGGACTCAAAAGACAGGTACAGCCCTATCAAATCCTCCGAACGCTTTCCCGTCGATATCCAAACTGGGTGTTCTCATCGTACTCCGCTGCTTGTATCTGGGGTCTTGCGGTATCGCTTGAGTTGCTCTGCGACGTGCACCGGGCGGTTCCCGTCGGGTCGCATGCGGGAAGGTGCGGCCATGTCGTTAAGCATCCCGTGGGGATCGATGGTGCGCGTGTCGTGATGGGTACACGCGTCACCTCGCTTGAACAAACCATCGTCGACTGTTTGCTCGCGGCTCCATTTGACGAGGGGCTGGCTATTGCCGATAGCGCTTTGCGCGTGGGGAAGATGACGCGCGCTGCTTTGGCCGCCGTGCTTGAACGCCTTGGTCGTGGCAGGCATGGTATAGAAGGCGCTCGCCGTATCGCTGCATATGCTGATAACCGTGCTGAGAGCGGCGGTGAATCTATCGCACGGGCGGCCATCATCAGGGCGGGGTTTGCGGTTCCCGATCTTCAGACCATACTTCCAAATGTGCTCGATGCATCTCGGACGTTTCGGGTGGATGGTTCCTGGAAATTGTCCGATGGCCGCCTCATCGTTTTTGAATTCGATGGCGCTGAAAAGTACGAGCGATTTACAGGTGTGTCGGCGAGAACGCCATTACACGGCGCAGTGCGCAAGATGATGCGCGAGCGGCAGCGAGAGGCGCTTCTTACCGCGGTGTGCGATGCGGTTATTCGCTTCGATTATGCACTTGTGAAGAGACCCGGTGAGCTTGCGCGGCTGCTCAACAGTTACGGTATACCTCGAGTGCAGTGTGACCGACATACTGGATAGTTCAGGCAAAAATTGGCGCTTCATCTACATGCCTTACTGTGTCGAACGCCATTTTCTGCTTGAAGTTTCGTGCGACAAGTGTCCCGATTGCGTATCCTCTGACGCGTATTTCCAAAGTCCGTATTTAGTTGCAGGATTTGCCGTCTCGTGCGGCAAGGACTTGTTGTGGAAAAGCTTTCCGCGCCCTCATACGATTGATATATCGAGTCGGGATACCTTGCAGAGCATGCAGCGCAGAAGCCGGGCGAAGGGAGGACAGGGTGCAATTGGCCGCACGCGACAAAAGCCTCATCACGTTCGTGCGCGACCATGCTGGCATCTCGTCTGACGATCTCTCCCGCTATCTCGGCGTGAGCAAGCGCACTGTTCGTAGTCGCATCCATCATGCAAATGCTGCGCTCGCGGGCGTGGCAAGCATCGAGTACCGCGATGCGGGATATGAGCTCTTGGTACTCGACGATGAGAAGCTTGATCGTGCACTTGAGGAGGATGGCTCTGCAGACAAGCTACCTTCCACTCCAGAAGAGCGCGTGAACTATTTGCTTGATGATTTGCTCCAGCGGGGGGATTGGATTTCCATCGATCGTCTTGCGGAGATCCTGTATGTCTCACGGGCGTGCATTTCGCGAGACCTGAAGCATGTCGAGCGCGTCCTTGCTGAATACAACCTTGTTATTGAACGAAAGCCGCATCGTGGCATCAGAGTGCTGGGTTCAGAGATCGATCGACGACTTTGCCTTGCTTCAATGGCGCGCGAGGACGGTGGTAAAGCCATCTATCATATGTTCGACCGCGATGTGCTTGAACGTATTGCGCGTTGTTTGGAAGGCGAGCTCAGCTGTACGGATCTGTGTGTTAGCGAGTCGGCAAAACGGAATCTACTCATTCACATCGCTATCGCTCTTTTACGCATTGGTGAATCTCGCTATATCCC
>NZ_CAPF01000079.1:0-16614 GCF_000321165.1 Enorma timonensis | reverse complement strand
TATGACCCCTCGCTACTTTCAGGGGTGCCTATAAAACGTTCGTTTCGCGCCGTTTGGTGTGGTGAGCGGCTGCAGATTGCGAAAAATGAGCCTTGCGGCGGCCTTCGCGCCGGTTTGGGGTACGGTAGGGAGCGAACGTCGAACGCCGAGGGCACGGAGGAAGCATGTCGTACGCGATTCTCTATAACAGCGCAAGCGGAAACACGCGGTCGGTAGCGGATGCGCTCGAGCGGGCGCTCGCGCAGGCGGGGGTTGAGGTCGTGTGGGGCGAGATTCGCTCCGGCGGCATGGAGGACGCGCTCGCCCTCGCAGCTCCTGCGGACGCCGTGCTCGTGGGGTTCTGGTGCGACAAGGGCTCCTGCACGCCGGAGGTCGCGGACGTGCTCGCAGGGCTTGCCGGCAAGCGCGTGTTCCTGTTCGGGACGGCGGGCTTCGGCGGGGCCCCGGAGTACTTCGAGCAGATCCTCGGCCGCGTGCGCGAGCACCTGCCCGAGGGTGCCGAGTACCTGGGCGGCGCGATGTGCCAGGGCAAGATGGGCGACGCCGTGCGCGCCCGCTACGAGGCCATGCTGGCCAAGCAGCCCGGCGACGCGCGCATCCAGGCGATGATCGAGAACTTCGACGCGGCGCGCTCGCACCCGGATGCCGATGACCTCGCGCGCATCGCGACGGCGGCAAAGCAGGCGCTCGGCCTCTAATCCACGATAAAAGCTGACTGATAAAAAGGTGACTGACACCTTTTTATCACGCGGGGGCATCGCCGTCTCGGGCGCAAGCCCTTGGTGACGCGACGTTTCTTAGCGGCAATCCGTTGCGCTACAATGAGGGGCACCGTCTCAACACGCATGGACGCATGGACAAGCACGAGGAGGAGCCCATGGAACCCGCCAAGGTGTACTTCACCGATCTGCGCACGCACGGCCGCGAGAGCCAGCTCGACAAGCTCAAGCGCCTCATCCGCCGCGCGGGTATCGACCAGATTGACTTCGAGAACAAGTTCGTGGCCATCAAGATCCACTTCGGCGAGCTGGGCAACCTGAGCTTCCTGCGCCCCAACTACGCGCGCGCCGTGGCCGACGTGGTGAAGGAGCTCGGCGGCAAACCGTTCCTCACCGATTGCAACACGCTCTACGTGGGCAGCCGCAAGAACGCGCTCGAGCACATCGACTGCGCGTACCAGAACGGCTTCACGCCCTATGCCACCGGCTGCCACGTGATCATCGCCGACGGCCTCAAGGGCACGGACGAGGCGCTCGTCCCGGTGAAGAACGGCGAGTACGTGAAGGAGGCCAAGATCGGCCACGCCCTCATGGACGCCGACATCGTCATCTCGCTCACGCACTTCAAGGGCCATGAGCAGGCGGGTTTCGGCGGCTGTATGAAGAACCTCGGCATGGGCGGCGGCAGCCGCGCGGGCAAGATGGAGCAGCACGCGGCCGGCAAGCCGACGGTGCACACCGAGCTGTGCATCGGGTGCCACGCGTGCGAGCGCATCTGCGCGCATGGCGCCGTGAGCTTCGAGGAGACCCGCGAGCGCGAGCTCAAGAGCGGCAAGACCGTCACCGTGCCCGTGGCGCACATCGACCACGACCGCTGCGTGGGCTGCGGCCGCTGCATCGGCGCGTGTAACCAAGACGCGGTGAAGCCGGGCTTCGACGCCGCGGTCGACGTGCTCAACTACAAGATCGCCGAGTACACGCAGGCCGTCGTGCAGGATCGCCCGAGCTTCCACATCTCGCTCGCCATGGACATCAGCCCCAACTGCGACTGCCATGCCGAGAACGACACGCCCATCGTGCCCGACTTGGGCATGTTCGCGAGCTTCGACCCGGTGGCCATCGACCAGGCGTGCATCGACATGGCGCTCGCCGCGCCGGCGCTGCCGAACACCGAGCTCACCGAGAGCCGCGCGAAGCTCGAGGCCGCGGGCGGCGTGCCCGAGCGCTGCGAGCACGACCACTTCAACATGACGCATCCGGACACCAACTGGCGCTCCATGATCGAGCATGGCGAGAAGATCGGCCTGGGCACGAGCCGCTACGAGCTCATCGAGGTGAAGTAGCCGAATCATCCGAACGCGCGCAGGCTGCGCAGGCGAGGCCGCCGCGGTGCCAAGGAGGTGCCGCGGCGGCCTTTTTGGTGCGCTCGGCGCGCTGGATGCGTTTGACGGGCGCGGGGCGCGCTTCGGTGCACCGCTTACGCGCGCGTTACCAAGGCGTTCCCGAACATTGACCGGCGCATGACCTGCGCAACATATGCCGTTCCTACAGTGGTAGGCGAGTGATGCCTGCGGTGCGACCCGCGCCGCGGGGATTCGCGCGACCACATGAGGAGGAACGTCTATGAGAAGGAAAGTGCTGGCAAGCGCGCTCTCCGTGCTGCTCGTCACCGCGTCGGTGCCGGTGCCCGCGATCGCCGAGGGCATCGACGACGTGCAACCTGTCGCGATCGAGCAGGCGGCGGCACCGGAGGAGGCTGCGGACGAGGCCGCGGACGGTGAGCAAGTGCCGGCCGACAACGCGACCGAGCCGGCGGCCGATGAGGCCACGGCTTCGGATGCGGGCGAAGCCGTCGTGGATGAGGCCGCCGAGACGGAGAATGCCATCGCGGCGGAGGAGCCTGCTGCCGAGGCGACGGATGAGGCCGAGGGTGCGGACGCGGAGGCCGCCACGGTCGCCGATGTCGCCGATACCGCCGCTGCGACCCCGGCCACCCAGGCCGCCGGCGACCCATACGAGACCGAGGCCCCGGCTTATACCGCAGCCGATCTCGCGCGCATCTACGGCAGTGTGAGTTACCGTGTGGACGACGGTTCTTCGAAAAGCACCACGGTTGTGAGTGCGGACAACTTCGCCTACGTGGGCACACCGATGAAGAACAATGAAACGGGTGGCTGGAAAATCGTCACAACGCTCAAGGCAGATGGAACTGCCGATGATTATGGCTTGAAGAGCTGGGATCTTGGCGGTGTCGACCCTGCGTCGCTCCACATCGATGAGGATGTGTCCGATCTGAGTGTCACGTTCGAGACCTCGAGCGCTTCCGATGACAGCTGGGGCGTAGCAGCGAATGGCCGTGCATCGCTCGTGTTCACTGCCGCGGAGCAGTTGCCGGCTCAGCCTGCCCAGCCGGGCATCACAGATGTCATCGAGGCACCTGCTACGATCAACTACACGCTCAAAAACGCTGAAGATGGTACCTACGACGCTGCGGTCGCAATCGGTTCCGATGCGCGCATGGCGAGCATCTCGAGCGTGTACTGGAATGACGCGCTTTCCGCATGGGCGGTCGATGTGACGTTGCGGCAGTTTGACACGCCCGCGGACTACGGTATCGAGGTGCCGGCGTTTTTCGCGGGCGACTACGAGCTCGATGCCGATGCATCAACGCTCACGACGACCCTCGTGTATCAGGATGGCTCTTGGGAGCGCGCTTACGGCTCTACCGCAAACCTCGTGTTCACGGAGAAGGTGGCGAAGGCGCCTGAGTTCGACCTTTCTCAGGTGACGAGCAAGGTTTTGAGCTACGACATCACGGGTAACGGGCTCAAGCCCAAATCGTACGGCATGCGTGGTAACGAGATTCCTGCAAACATGGTCGAGAGCATTTCCGATCCCGTTCAGAATGAGGATGGCGGCTGGGATATTGTCGTGACGCTCAAAAACGGCACGGCGGCAGACTACGGCGTACCTGAGGGCTATCTGCGCGGACAGGCTGCTGAGGACATGGTGATCGACACCAGTGCCGAGACCAAGATGCAGTTCACCGCGAGACTGATAACCCCACGGATACCACGTGGACTGTGTACGCAGGCGACAAGGCGGAGTTCACCTTTGTCTATCGGGAATCCGTGCCCACGGCGAACGCCGATGACCTCGCAGCTGTGTCCAACTCGGTCAACTATTCAATGCAGCGTGCGGAGGGCGGTGCCTACGAGGCGCGCACATCGATTGGTTCCACCGAGAACATCGAGAGCATCGGGGAGGTGTATAAGAACTCGGACGGCGCGTGGGCAGTGGACGTCACGCTGAAGTCAGACGCCGACCCTGCGGATTACGGTCTCGATAACGAGGTGGCAACGCAGGGCAAGCCGTACAAGCTCGACGTGGATTCCTCCAAGCTCGTGGCGACCTTCGTCTGGACGAAGGGAGTGCTTGGGTATTCGTGGAAGTGCAACGGAACGAACCAGGCGAAGCTCGTGTTCAAAGAGGTTACGGCTCCGGCGTTCGACATCAACAACGAGCTCAACACGTGGGGAACGGTGACGTACGACCTCAAGCATGCCGATGGCACGAGCGACCTCGACAACGGGACGCATCTGGTCAAGGCGGACAACATCGCGAGCGTGGGCGAGCCTTATTAGACGGCGGACGGCTGCTGGGCGGTTGACGTGACGCTCAAGGACACCGCGACGACCGACGACTATCAGGTTCCGAGCTGGAAGCTGCATGATGGCGACTACGCGCTCGACTCGGACGCCTCCGACCTCACCATGACGTTCCGCACGAACGGGCTCGATGGGACGACCTGGTATTGCTCCGGCTCCGATCGCGCGAACCTGGTATTCGCAGAGCAGGCCGATGCGCCGGGCGAGAATCCTGGCGAGGATACCGAGAACCCCGGCGAGGATACCGAGAAGCCCGGAACCGGCACCGGCACGGAGCAGCCCGGCGACGACACCAAGGTGCCCGTGACGGACGACGCCCAGGACAAGGGGAACGCTTCCGACGACCAGGCCAAGGACACCCAGGAGGCTGCTGCAGACGAGGACACCCTCACCCAGACGGGCGACCCTGCGGACGGCCTGGCGGTCATCGCCGCGGGCGGCGTGCTCGCCGTCGTTGCGGGCATCGAGCTCAAGCGTCGCAGCGCTGGCGAGCGCCTCTAAGCTGCGGCCAGGACTGCTTGGCTGAAGCGAATCGACTTTCCAAAGCGTCGCATAACTTGGGGGTGGAGCGCATATACGCGTTCCACTCCTGACGTATGCGACGCTTTTGGAACCGCCCGGAGCATATCGTGCGCCGCGTCGCCGGATGCGTCCCGCACCCCTACCCCCGGCGGCATCGCTCTCCGTCGTCCCCCTACATTTTCTTCGTCCAGGCACCGTTTTCCGCGTGTTCGCGGCCATGGTTCCGCTACCGTATCTCATAGAGGTGGGGCGCGGGGCCAGCGCGGTGCCCTGTGCCAGGATTGGGTGCTCGGCCTCGGGCGCCCGGGTGGGAGCGGTATGGATATCCCGGTTGTGCTTTCCCATAAGACCGCATGGCTGCTCCGGCGCACGAAGCACTTCGCGGACATGCGGGATCGCGCGCGCGAGCGCGGTCGGCAGTGCGGGGAGGAGCCGTTTCTCGAGGATGACGACCTGCCGGATATCGGGCTGCGCGAATACGGCGCGCCAGCGCACGCCGTCGTCCAGCGCATCGCGGACGCGCTCGTATCCTGGGGCGTCCCCGCGCAGGATGCCGCCGACGTCGACGTGCTCGTGCCGTTTCACAACGACCGCGTGCGGTCGCGGCACCTCGTCTGCCATGTTCACGGCGGAATCGTTGGCGGGGAGAACGTGGTTCCGGTGGCGCGTGGGCTGCTTTCCGTGGAGGACGCGCTCTGCTTCACCCAAGCCGCGACGTGGATGGATCGGCGTGCGCTCATAGAATTCGGCTATGAGCTGTGCGGCCGGTACTACCTGCCGTTCGGGCAATCTTATGTCGAGCACGACCCGTTTACCTCGAAGCTCGAGCTATCGCAGGGTGTGGCGAGGTTCCGTGGGACGCGCGGCGTAACGGCTGCGCGCACCGCGCTCGCCTCGGTGTTCGACGGCGCTCGCTCGCCGATGGAGACGGCCCTGGCGATGATGGTGACCGCTCCCCGTTCGCTGGGAGGCCTCGCGTATCGGCATGTTTCGCTGAACCATCGCATCGATGTCCCGCGAGCGTTTTCCCGGTGCACGTCGTCGACCTATTACGAGATCGACCTCTTCTCCCCGACGCGGAGCGTCGGCGTGGAATACGACGGAGAGGCGCACGGCGAGACGTCTCGGCGCGGCCATGACGCCGAACGCCTCAACGTGCTCTCGCTCATGGGGTATGACATGAAGGTGCTCACGAGCGTCCAGTTCGCGCATCAGCTGAACATGCATCGCGCGATGAACGCCGTCGCGCAATCGCTGGGCATCAAGGTCGACCGCGCGGCTCAATTCCAAAAGCGCCAGGACGAGCTGCGACGTTTCGTTATCCGGGGCTGGCTGGACGCCAGGCCCGAGTCGTAGCGCGCCTGCAGGATGCGTCGGGCTGCGCGGGGTTCCGGGCGCGCGGGGATTTGGGCGGACGGCTTCGGGCGCGCGGATCCAGGCGGGCGACCCCGGCGGGCGGCTCGTTCGTGCGAAAGCGTCGCATACCTCGAGGATGGACCGCGTATACGAGGTTGACCCTCAAGTTATGCGACGCTTTGGGGGGTCTGGGTGCACACCGGAGCCGAAGGGGCGCCTCGGCATCGACCGCCGGTGCACTCACGCGCCACCAGCTCCCCGCCCCCCATGTGGAACCGGAACGGTTTGTGCCGTCGCAAGCTATGCGGCGCGTTTTTTGCTAGAATGCTGAACAGTCTATCTTGGGAGGAAAGCGTTTCGCGTATGTCCGCTTCAAGCGACAGCTCCACACCACGAAGTACGACGGGCGCACCCGATGCGCCCGCTCTCGTTGCATCATCCGAGGATCCCTGCGCCACCTGCCGCAAGCGCCGGCGCTCGTGCCCCCGGTACCCGCGCGCGGCGAGCGACGCCGACGCTCCCGACGGCTCCGGTAAGGAGCTCCCGCGCTGCTACACCTTGGGCGAGGAGATCGCCAACTCCGTGACGCACGGCATCGGCTGCCTGCTCGCCATCGCCGGCCTCGTCCTGCTCATCGTGAAGGCGGCGCTCGGCGGCGGCGACCCCGCGCACCTCACCTCGGCCATCGTCTGCGGCGTGACGCTCATCCTCGAGTACCTCGCCTCGACGCTCTACCACGCCATCCAGGTCCCGGCGGCGAAGCGCGTGTTCCGCATCATCGACCACAGTAGCATCTACCTGCTCATCGCCGGCTTCTACACGCCGTTTTGCCTCATCACGCTCGCCGACGCGGGCGGCATCGCGCTGTTCGTGGTGGTGTGGGCGCTCGCCTTCGCCGGCATCTCGTTCGAGATTATCGGCCGCCAGCGCCAGCCCCGCTGGGTCACCATCATCATCTACCTCGTCATGGGCTGGCTCGTGGTGTTCCGCCTGCCCCAGCTCGTGGCGGCGCTCGACCCGCTCGCGCTCGCGCTCCTCACGGTGGGCGGCCTGTGCTACACCATCGGCACGGGCTTCTACCTGCTGAAGAAGATCCCCTACATGCACAGCGTCTGGCACCTGTGGGTGCTCGCCGGCAGCATCTTCATCTACATGGCGGTGATCCTCTTCGTGATCTAGCGCTCGTAACGCACGTCCCGGCGGCTCCGCCGCGCCCCGCGCCCGGCAGAGGGCCATCCGCCCGCGCGCCCGCGCCGCCGCCTTCCCGCACGCTCCCAACCTTGGAGGTTCGAACTCGTCCCTATGGGCATATTCATCTCGATCGTCGCAACCCTTCTACTCACCATCCTGAACGGCTACTTCTCCATGAGCGAGATGGCGCTCACCACCGCGAAGCGCGCCACGCTCGAGCACGACGCGGAGGAGGGCGACCGCCGCGCCGCGCTCGCGCTCGACCTCGCGAACGACTCCACGAACTTCCTCGCCACCATCCAGGTGGCCATCACGCTCGTGGGCTTCTTCTCCGCGACCGTCTCGTCCAACACGCTTTCCGAGCCGCTCACGGCATGGGTCGAGTCGTTCGGCATTGCGCCGCTCTCCGCTGTGGCTCCCGTGGCGTCGCCCATCGTCATCACGCTCATCGTGTCGTACCTCTCCATCGTCGTCGGCGAGCTCGTGCCCAAGCGCATCGGCCTCTCCGACGCCGAGGGCATGGCGAAGTCCGTCGCCGGCCCCATCTCCGGCTTTCGCAAGGTCGCCAAGCCGCTCGTGTGGCTCACGCAGGCGAGCGCGAACGGCATCTCGGCCATCCTGGGCATCAAGAGCGCCGACGACCGCCAGAACGTCTCGGAGGAGGAGATCAAGTACATGGTCTCGGAGCAGGACACCCTGCTCGACGAGGAAAAGCGCATGATTCACGAGATCTTCGACCTCGGCGACGCCGTGGCGCGCGAGGTCATGGTGCCGCGCGTGGACGTGACCATGGCCGAGGACACCGACACCATCCAGCACGTGCTCGACGACATGCGCCGCACGGGCTACTCGCGCATCCCCGTCTACCACGAGGACACCGATAACGTGGTGGGCATCGCGCACATCAAGGATCTCATCGAGCTCGCGCTCTCGAGCCGCGGGACGGAGCTGGTCTCCGCGTGCCTGCGCGACGCGACGTTCGTGCCGGACACGAAGGACATCCTGCCGCTGCTCTCGGAGATGCAGACCGCGCATGAGCAGATGGTCGTCGTGGTGGACGAGTACGGCGGCACGGCGGGCGTCATCACCATCGAGGACATCGTCGAGGAGATCGTCGGCGAGATCGAGGACGAGTTCGACCCGGACAACAAGTACCTCACGCGGCTCAGCCGCCGCGAGTGGCTCGTGGACGGGCGCTTCAGCTGCGACGATGCCGTCGAGCTGGGCTGGCCCATCGAGGAGAGCGACGAGTACGAGACCATCGCGGGGTGGATCCTCGAGGTGTGCGACGGCGTGCCGAGCATCGGCGAGACCTTCGAGGTCGAGGGCTATCGCTTCCGCGTGCAGTCCATGCGCGGCCAGCGCATCTCGCTCATTCGCGTCATCGCGCCGGAGGAGCCGGCCGCGAGCGATGCGTCCGACGATACCGCCGCGGGGCAGGACGCCTCTGATGCCGCGGCGGCGGACCGGCAGGCGCGCGGCGCGAAGGGCGAGGAGCGCGCGGCGGACGACAAGATCGCGGGGTAGCACCGGCACGGCGCTGCGTTCCCGGCGCTGGGTGGCCAAAAATTCCAGTTTTGTGACGTCTTACCTGCAAAATGCCGGTGCGGTTCGCCAGCCGTGCTGGTAGAGCGCGACGTTATCCCAGCTATGGGGAATGCGCACCCTGGTTTTCGCAGGATCGATGTCACAAATCTGGAAAAAATGGCCACGGGGCGCCGTGCACTGCCCGCGGCGCCGTCCCGCGGCGCCATTGCCGGCCTCATCGTGCGCCGCGCGCCGTTCCCGAACGGGTTCTCACACCGCCGGCCGTCGCGCGTGCATGCGGATTCGGCCGAATAGGCCGCTTGCCGCCTTCAAGCGCCGCCCGATGCGCTACGATGGCAGGAGTGCGACCGAAGCCATCGCGGCCTGCGCGGCGGCGGGAGAGGGAGAGACATGTCCAGCCTGTTCAACATCATGAAGATCACGGTCGATGCGCGGAAGCTGCGCGCCCGCGTGCTCGTGAACCCCGGCATGCCGCTCATGACCTCGGAGGATATCGAGGCGACGGCGCGCGTGTACTACCTCGCCCCCGCTATCGCCAAGCACGTGTGCCTGGGCGACGCCGGCCGTGAGTTCCAGGATTGCATGGGCGATACCGAGCTCGCGCACCTGCTCGAGCACCTGTCCGTCGAGATCATGAACGAGACGGGGCTCGCGGGCGAGATCTCGTGCGGGCGCACGCGCGGCGTCGCGGGCGACGACCGCCTCTTCGAGATCGAGCTCTCGTGCCCGGACGATGTGCTCGCCATCGGCGCGCTGTCCTCGGCGTCGTTCATGATGGAGTGGGCGTTCCTGCATCCGGAGGCGACCGCGCCCGATTTTCCCGGCACTGTCGAGGCGCTGCGGCAGATGGTGCTCGCGCTGCGCGGCGAGGCCGAGGGTGCGGAAGCGGCCGAGGAGTCCGGCGATGAGCGCATCGACACCGAGGATGACGCGGTGGAGGTAGCCGCCGCGCCCGACGACGCGGAGAGCTCCGCGCCCGTGTTCGGTGGCGCCGCCGCGCGCGAGGAATAGCGAGGGGTGGCTGCTTGACGCCTGCGGCAACTGCCTGACGGCCGCCTCGTCCGCCCGACGGCCGCGTTCGCGCAACGGAACAAGCTGGATGCAAGCCCGTCCGGAGGCGAACGGGCCCTGCACTCGTTCGGCCGTGCCATAGAGCGGTGCCATTACGGGTATAATGAACCGCATCTGCACACCGCTTCGGCGGAGTCAAAAGAAGGGAACGCTCATGGGTAAGGGTTTCAGCTTCCTCGTCGGCGCCACGATCGGTGCCGCGGCCGGTACGATCATCGGCATCCTCGTCGCACCGCGCTCGGGCGCGGAGACGCGTGCCATGGCGGCCGACATGGCCAATGACGCGTGGGACAACGCGCGTGATATGTACGACCAGGGCGTCGAGCAGGCGCGTGCCGCCATGAACGACTTCGGCCCCATGATGGACGCCAAGACCGACGAGCTCCGCGCCAAGGTCGACCTCGCCCGCGAGCGCATGGACCAGCTGCGCGAGACGCTCAACGATGCCATCGCCGGCGGCACCGTGACGCCCGCCGCGGACGTCGAGGTCGTGCCCGCTCCCGAGGCTTCCGCCGACGCTCCGGCCGATGCCCCCGCAGCCGCGCCCGCCGAGGCCCCCGCTGAGGCGTAATGCGCACCCAGGATTTCCAAGGGCTCAAGATCTACCGCATGCCGCCGGAGGCGAAGCGCACCCGTAAGGACGGCACGCCGCGCGATCCAAAGAAGATCGGCAAGATCCACTTCCCGGTGTTCACGCCGGATGGCGCGCGTGTGGTGGGCTTCATGGTCTCGCCGCCGGACGTGGCGGGCATGATCAAGCAGGCCGACCGCTTCGTGGCGCGCGACGTGGTCCGCGTCTACGAGGGCGTGCTCGCCGTGCCGGACGCGAAGGACTCCTTCGACGCCGCCGCGGCGCGCCGCCTCGGCATCGACCTGGACGCCTGCATCATCTGGACGGGCATGGACGCCGTGACCGTCTCGGGCAAGAAGCTCGGGTACTGCGCGGACGCGGAGTTCGACCCCAAGACCGGCGCAGTCTCGCAGTTCTCGCTCACGAGCGGCATGGCGGCCACGGCGCTCGTGGGCACCGTCGACATGCCGGCGAGCTACCTCAAGGGCTATGCGGACGGCGCGATGATCGTGGACGACGCCGCGGCCGAGATCGGCTTCTCGGGCGGCGCGGCGGCCAAGGCCGGCGAGGCGACCGCGAAGATCGGCGCGAAGGCGCGCACCGCCGCCACCTCGATCGACGACAAGGCCGCCGAGGCCATCAAGCGCGGCAGCTCGTCCATGGACAAGGGTGCCCGCGCGCTGGGTAAGCAGATCGGCAAGACGCGGGGCATGTTCTCCGCGTTCAAAGATGAGTTCAAGAAGGCTTCCTCGTCGTCCTCGACGCGGAAGCCGCGCGCGTAACCGCGCGATGCATACCATGCGGCGCGTCCCTTCCCGGGCGCGCCGTGCAACGGGGAGGAGCACCATTGCTCAACCACACCACCTCCTACCCGCCGAAGCGTCCTCAGCGGAGGCGCGGCAACAAGACGACGGGATACCAGCTGCCCCGCGGGCGCGCCCGCGCGCGGCATCGTCCCGGCTCGTCGTACGTGCACCATTCACAGGGGTTCGGCAGCGACGCCCGTCGGCGCGCCATGCGCGTGCGCCGCGGTGGCGGCAGCGGCGGCCGGGGCAGCAAGCGGCGCAATGCCCGGTGGCCCTACGTCCTCGTGATCGTGGGCTGCGCGGGGCTCGTCTTCCTTGCGAGCCTTATCGGCTACCTCAACCGCAGCGTGACCATCGAGCTCAACGGCAGCGAGGCGAGCGTGCATATCGGCGCGACGATCGCGCAGGTCATCGAAGATGAGGGCTTCGAGGAGTCCTGCAACCCCGGCAACCTCCTCGCGGTCGACGACAGCATCATCACGCGCGGCGGCGGCGAGCGCTACACCGTGACGCTCGACGGGAAGGACGTCGACGCGGACGACTACGACTCCGTGAAGCTCGAGGGCGGCGAGAAGCTCGAGATCCACGACGGCGGCGACGTCTACGAGGAGCACGACGTGCAGGCGACCGAGATCGCCCCGACCATCACCGTGAAGGGCAGCGGCGCCATCGGCTACGTGAGCCAGTGGGGCGTGCCCGGCCGCTCCGAGGTGTGGACGGGCAAGCTCTCCGGCATCACCGCCGACCGCGGCGTGGTGCAGGAGGTGCAGAACTGCGAGGTCACCTACCGTTCGGCCTCGCCGGACGACGAGGATACGCGCTACATCGCGCTCACCTTCGACGAGGGCCCGAGCGAGTACACCCAGCAGATCCTCGACATCCTGGAGGAGAAGGGCGTGAGCGCCACGTTCTTCCTGCAGGGCGACGCGGTCGAGGCGGATCCCGCGTCCGCGAAAGCCATCGCCGAGGCCGGCCACGAGATCGGCTCGAACGGCTACAGCGACACCAATTACTCCGACCTCACGAGCGACGAGGTGCGCTCGCAGATCACGCGCGGCTTCGACGCCATCGAGGACGCCACGGGCGAGCGCGTGAGCCTGCTGCGCGCGCCGTACGCCTCGTTCAGCACGGAGAACTGGGCGCAGTGCATGGACCTTCTGAGCGGCGTGGTGTCGTGGAACGTCGATTCCGGCGACTGGCTTCTGCCGGGCGCGGACGCCGTGGTGGAGAACGTGGTGGGCTCCGCGGGCAACGGCAACATCGTGCTGCTCACCGACAACGACACCACGGGCGCGCAGCTCGTGGAGGCGCTGCCCGACATCATCGACCAGCTGAAGGCAGAAGGCTACACGTTCGTGACGCTGAGCGACCTCATCGCGACCGACGAGGACTTCGCCGACGTCGACCTTGCGAGCGTGTCGATGCCCAAGGACGCGGTGCTCCCCAACCTGCCGGCGGACGATGACGCGGAAGGCGAGGAGTAGCGGGCATTTCTGCTATAGTTGTCCCGGATTAAGGGTCACGAGAAAGGCATCAGGTGAAATCTAAACCTCGACCTCACAGTCGCTGACCCCTGCGGGTGCTCGTGCGCGCGCAAGGGGTGACGACCCGGCGCGCCGCCTGCCGGTGCCGCCGCGCACGCATACGCTCATCGGTGCCGCCCATCGGCGCCGGGGATGCAAAGGAGCACCATGAACTATCTCTCAGAGCTGCTCAAGCTGCCCGTCCTGGACGTGAACGGCGAGAAGCTCGGCGTCGTGAACGATCTGGGCATCGCCACGGGCGAGGTCTTCCCGCACGTGACCTCGCTCGCCTTCCAAGGCCCGGGCAAGACGCCGTTCATGATCAGCTGGCGCAAGTACGTCGACCACGTGGACGAGACCGGCGTGCACCTGAAGACGCGCGACACGGACGTGCGCTTCTCCTACCTGCAGCCCGATGAGCTCCTGCTCGCGCGCGACATCCTGAACAAGCAGATCGTGGACACGCAGGGCCTCAAGGTCGTGCGCGTGAACGACCTCAAGCTCTCGAGCTCCGGCGAGAACCAGCTGCGCCTGCTCGGCGCCGAGGTGGGCGGCCGCGGGCTTCTGCGCGCGATTCATCCCGCGCTCGAGCGCGCCGTCGCGCGCATCGCCCGCGCGGTGGGCAAGCCGCTCGAGGAGCACATCATCGCCTGGTCGTACATGGACCTCCTGGAGCGCAGCACCCAGACCATCAAGCTCTCCGTCTCGCACAAGACCCTCGACGAGCTGCACCCGGCCGACATCGCCGACATCATCGAGCAGCTCGACCCGCGTCTGCGCAGCCAGGTGTTCGCCCAGCTCGACACCGCGCAGGCCGCCGAGGCCATCAGCGAGTTCGATGACGACGAGCTCGTGGCCGAGGTCATCGAGGGCATGAGCGACCGCGACGCGTCGAGCATGCTCGCGCTCATGGATCCGGACGACGCGGCCGACCTCATCGAGGAGCTCGACTACGAGAAAGCCGAGAAGCTCCTGCGCCTCATGGGCGTGAAGGAGGAGCGCGCCATCCGCAACCTCCTGGGATACGAGGAGCACACCGCCGGCCGCATCATGACGAGCGAGTTCGTGGCGCTGCCGGCGACGGACACCGCCGCCGACGCCATCGAGGCCATCCGCGCGCTCGACGAGGACTTCGAGAGCATCTACTACGTGTACACGCTCGACACCACCGGCGCGCTCACGGGCGTGCTGAGCCTGCGCACCCTCATCGTCGCCGACCTGGACGCCCGGCTCTCGGACATCGCCTACCGCGACGTGGTGTGGGTGACGCCCGACCTCGACCAGGAGGACGTGGCGGACGAGATGACGAAGTACAACCTCGTGGCCGTGCCGGTGTGCGATGACGCGCGCCACGTGCTCGGCATCGTGACGGTCGATGACGCGCTCGACGTCATCGCCGAGGAGCACGAGGAGGACCTGCAGATCGCCGGCATGGCGACGGGCGAGGGCGGCTCGGGCGAGTCGCTGCACATCCTGTCGTGGTTCGCGCGCCGTTTCTACTGGGTGCTCGTGTGGGCGGTCGCCTCGGGCGTGATCGCGGGCGTGCTCGCGGGCCTCGGGGCGGCCCCGGAGCTCGCGCTCTTCCCGCTGTGCGCCATGCCCGTGGTGCTCATCGCCGCGAGCCGCGCCGTCTCCTTCGCGCGGAACTTCTACCTCGATTACGAGGAGTCGGACGACGACCGCGGCCCCTACCTGGGGTATTTCCTGCAGAGCGCGGGCGTGGGAATCGTGCTGGGCGCGGTAGTCTACCTCTGCGGCCAGCTCGTCCTGGGCGCCGTCTACCCCGAGGAGGCGCTCGCGGCCGTGGACGGGGCGCTCGCTGGCGCGGTGCTGCGCGCCCACGCGCTCTCGGCGAGCTTCACCTGCGCGGCGATCGTGGTGTTCGCGAGCTGCGCGACCTCCGTGGCCTATCTCAAGCTGCTCTTCTGGCGCGACGCGCGCGACCGTAACACCTCGGGCACGGCGCTCGGGCTCGCCGGCGTGCTCATCGCCTGCTTGGTGTTCTCGGTCGCCTCCGTGCTGGCCATCTACCTGCTCTTCGTGTAGCGGAACGGGGGCTTGCGGTGGCACGGGAGAAGACGCGCGCGCTCACGCTCACGGCGGTGCTCGGCGCCATGGGGCCGGGGCTCCTCGCAGCGCTCGCGGGCAACGACGCGGGCGGCATCGCGACGTATTCGAGCGCGGGCGCGAGCTTCGGCTACGGGACGCTCTGGATCCTGCCCATCATGGCGCTGCTGCTCATCGTGGTGCAGGAGACGGCGGCGCGCCTGGGCTGCGTGACGGGCAAGGGCTTCGCCTCGCTCATCCGCGAGCGCTTCGGCGTGCGGCGCTCGGCGCTCGCCATGGGCGCGCTCCTCGTGGCGAACACCGCGGTCACGATCTCGGAGTTCGCGGGGCTCGCGAGCGGGCTCGCCCTCTTCGGCGTGCCGGCCTCCATCTCGGTGCCGCTCATGGCGCTCATCATCTGGCTCATCACCATGAGCGGGAGCTTCCAGCGCATCGAGAAGATCCTGCTGCTCGTGAGCTGCGTCTTCCTCACGTACGTGGCGGCGGCCTTCCTCGTGGGGCCCGACTGGGGCGCGGTCATGGCGGCGACGGTCATGCCGCGCATGGTGGCCGACCCGGACTACGTGTCGCTGCTCGTCGCGACCATCGGCACCACCATCGCGCCGTGGATGATCTTCCTCGCGCAGAACAACGTGGTCGATAAGAACGTGGACGAGAGCGGCATCGCGCTGCAGCGCGTCGACACCGTCTCCGGGTCCGTGCTGGCGTGCGCCATCGCGTGGTTCATCATCGTGACGACGGCGACCGTGCTCTATCCCGCGGGCATCGAGGTCACGGACGCCGCCGACGCCGCGCTCGCGCTCGAGCCCATCGCGGGCTCGTGGTCGACGATACTCTTCGGCGCGGGGCTCGTGGCGGCGAGCTTCCTGGCGGCCTGCGTGCTGCCGGGCGTGACGTCGAGCGCCATCTGCGAAGCCTTCGGCTGGGAGCGCGGCGCGGACCGCACGTGGGAGGAGGCTCCCGCGTACCGCGGCATCATCACGGGGATCATCCTGTTCTCCGCGCTGCTCGTGATCATGCCGGGCATCGACCTGTTCGACATCATGATGAGCGCGCAGGTGATCAACGGCGTGCTGCTGCCCGTGCTCCTCGTGTTCCTCGTGCTCATCGCCAGCGACCGCCGAATCCTGGGGTGCTATCGCAACGGGCGCGTCTGGAACGTGCTCACGTGGGCGACGATCGCGCTCATCACGGTGCTCACCGTCGTGATGTTTGTCTTGCAGGCGCTGGGGTATTGATTGAGTACGGGCCTTCGATCGGGGCCTGATGTCGTGTTGGGCTCGTGCCGTCCCTGCGATTCGAGGTTGCGGGCGGCGTTCGCGGTCGTGGCTTTTGCCTGAAGCGCTCGTTTATGGGGGCGCAGGCGGGGGCCTTGTCCGGGCGGCACGCTATACTAGGCGCCTGGATTAGATGGACGGGGTTGTTTGTATGTCCGATGTGGCCAACATGAGGCGACAGCACAAGGGGGCGCGGGACGATCGCCGCGGGAGGGACGCCGAGCGCGCGACGCGGGTCGCCGCGGGCGCGGGTACTTCTGGCGCGGCTGCCGCGGGTGCCGGTGCTGCCGCTCCT
>NZ_CAPF01000080.1:0-6747 GCF_000321165.1 Enorma timonensis | reverse complement strand
CCCGCAGCCGGCGCGCCCGCCGTTATCCCCGGCAGCCCCTCCGCCGCCGCATTTTTAACGCTTACGTTATAGATGCATGACCTACCATGGCCTATCATCTCTACATTGGTACCGGCCATCGCCCCGCGCCGCCTGCGCCCGCCCGCGACCCGCCGGATTCCCCGCATCGACCCGACCGTTTGAAGGCGATCATGTTCAAGCTGCTCCGACGCTTCGCCGGCGCGTACCGCCGGTATTTCATCGTAGGCCCCGCGTGCAAGCTGCTCGAGGTCTTCTTCGACCTGCTCACGCCCCTCGTCATCGCGCGCATGATCGACGAGGGCGTCGGCGCGCACGACCTGCCCGTCGTGCTGCGCTACGGCGCGCTGCTGCTCATCATGGCCGCGATCGGCATGGCGTTCACGCTCGTGTGCCAGAAGATGGCCGCGCTCGCCTCGCAGGGCATGGGCACGGACATCCGCTGCGACCTGTACCGCTCCATCAACCGCCTCTCGTATGCGGAGCTCGACCGCTTCGGCACGCCCTCGCTCATCACGCGCATCACCAACGATGTCAACCAGGTGCAGCTCGCCATCGCCCTCGGTATCCGCCAGCTCATCCGCTGGCCGTTCCTCGCGGTGGGCTCCATGGTGGCGGCGCTCGCCATCGACCTCAAGCTCGGGCTCATCTTCCTCGTCTCCACGCCGCTCATCGGCATCGTGTTCTGGGTGGTCATGGCCCGCAGCGTGCCGTACTACCAGGGCATGCAGCGAAAGCTCGACCGCATCGGCCTCATCTGCCGCGAGGGGCTGTCCGGCGAGCGCGTCGTCCGCGCCTTCGTGCGCGAGCGCCACGAGCGCGACCGCTTCCGCGCCGCGTCGGCCGACCAGGCGGCGACCGCCATCGCCGTGGGCAAGCTCTCGAGCGTGCTCAACCCGGTGACGTTCCTCGTCATGAACCTCGGCGTGTGCGCGATCCTCTGGGCGGGCGGCATCCAGGTGAACGTGGGCGCGCTCTCGCAGGGCGAGGTCATGGCCTTCGTGAACTACATGACGCAGACGCTGCTCTCCATCGTCTACGTGGCGAACCTCGTGGTGGTGTTCACGCGGGCGAGCGCCTCGGCCACGCGCGTGAACGAGGTGCTCGAGTGCGAGCCGAGCATCTCGGACGCGGGCGCGCAGCCGGTGGACGTGGAGGCCGCCCTCGCCGCGGGCGCCCCCGCCGTGCGCATGCGCGATGCCGCCTTCTCGTTCCCGGGCTCGGCGGCACGCGCGGTGGACGGCGCGGACTTCGCGCTGCGCCCGGGCCAGACGCTCGGCGTCATCGGCGGCACGGGCTCGGGCAAGTCGACGCTCGTCTCGCTTATCCCGCGCCTCTACGACGCGACGGCCGGCGCGGTCGAGGTGCTCGGCCGCGACGTGCGCGCCTGGCCGCTCAAGCAGCTGCGCCGGGTGGTGGGCGTCGTGCCGCAGAAGGCCTCGCTCGTCTCGGGCACGATCCGCTCGAACCTGTGCTGGCGCGACGCCGCGGCGACCGACGACGAGCTGTGGGACGCGCTCGCCTGCGCACAGGCGGCGGATTTCGTGCAGAAGCTGCCCATGGGGCTCGACAGCCCGGTCGAGGCGGGCGGCAAGAACTTCTCGGGCGGGCAGCGGCAGCGCCTGTCCATCGCCCGCGCGCTTGTGGGCGAGCCGCTCGTGCTCATCCTGGACGATTCCGCCTCGGCGCTCGACTTCAAGACCGACGCCGCGCTGCGCCACGCGATCCGCCTGCGCGGGGTCGCGCGCGTGCCGGGTGCGTCGACGGCGCCCCTCACCACGGTGATCGTCTCGCAGCGCGTCTCGTCCGTGCGCGACGCGGACCTCATCTGCGTGATGCGCCGCGGCGCGGTGGTCGGCCTCGGCGCGCACGACGAGCTGCTGCGCTCGTGCAAGGTGTACCAGGAGATCTGCCTCTCGCAGCTCAAGCGCGAGGAGCTCGGCCTCGCCGACGACGAGGTGCTGGAGGTTACCGACGACGGCGAGCTCGAGCTGGCCAACGGCGAGGCGCTCGCGACCGTCGGCGCGGGCGGGGGAGCGCCGGCAGCGACGGCCGCCGCGTGCCCGGCGACCGGCTCCGTCGAGGCATCCGATACGGGGGTGGCGTAGATGGCGAACCCATATCAGTCCGTGGGCTCGGTCTCGACCGTCGCGTCGAGCATTTCCGGCAACAGCGACCTGGGCGGCCCCGGGGCGCCCGGCAGCGGGCCTAGGCTCTCCACCGCGCGCTACGGCACCTGGGAGGTCACGCGCCGGTTGCTCGGCTACGTGCGCCCGCACGCGTTCTCCTTCACGGTCTCGTTCGTCGCGGCGACCATCTCGGTGGTGCTCCAGCTGTACGTGCCCATCCTCATCGGCCGCGGCATCGACCTCATCGTCTCGGCGGGCAGGGTCGATTTCGCCGCGCTCCTGCCGCTCGTCGAGCAGCTCGCGCTCGTGGTGGTGGGCGCGGCGGCCTTCCAGTGGCTCCAGGGCTACTGCGTGAACCGCCTCTCGTACGAGACGGTGCGCGACCTGCGCGTCGAGGCCAACGACAAGCTCTTCCGCATGCCGCTCTCGTTCATCGACAGCCACCCGCACGGCGACCTCATCAGCCGCGTGGTGAACGACGTCGACCAGGTGGGCGATGGCCTGTTGCAGGGGTTCACCCAGCTCTTCACCGGCGTGGTGACCATCGTGGGCACGCTCGTGTTCATGCTCTCCATCTCGGTGCCCATGGCGCTCGTCGTGGTGCTCGTCACGCCGCTCTCGGTGCTCGTGGCGTCGGCCATCGCGAAGTTCTCGAACAAGAGCTTCTCCGCGCAGCAGCGCATCCAAGGCCAACTCGGCGGCTATGTGGAGGAGCTCGTGGGAAACCAGAAGCTCGTCGACGCCTTCGCGTTCGGCGACCGCGCCCAGGACGGCTTCGACGCCATCAACCGCGAGCTCTACACGGCCGGCGAGCGCGCGCAGTTCCTGAGCTCGCTCTCGAACCCCGGCACGCGCTTCGTGAACAACCTCATCTACGCGGTGGTGGCCATCATCGGGTGCGCGGGCGTCATCACCGGCGTGCCGGCGCAGCTCACGGTGGGCGAGGTGCAGACGTTCCTCTCTTATGCCAACCAGTACACGAAGCCGTTCAACGAGGTCACGAGCGTCATCACGCAGATCCAGACCGCGTATGCCTCGGCGCGGCGCCTCTTCGCCCTGCTCGACGCGGCCGAGGAGGAGCCCGACGCGCCGACCGCCCGGGAGCTCGCGAAGCCCGCCGGCGCGGTCGACATCGACCACGTGGACTTCTCCTACGTGCCCGACCGCCCGCTGCTGCGCGACATCTGCGTGCACGCGCGCCCGGGCATGCGCATCGCGCTCGTGGGGCCCACGGGCTGCGGCAAGACGACCCTCATCAACCTGCTGCTGCGCTTCTACGACGTGGACGCGGGCGAGATCCGCATCGACGGCGAGCCGGTGCGCGCGGTCACGCGGCCGAGCCTGCGACGCGCGTTCGGCATGGTGCTGCAGGATAGCTGGCTCTTCGAGGGCACGGTGCACGACAACAACGCCTACGGCCGGCCCGACGCCACGCGCGAGGAGGTCATCGCCGCCGCCGAGCGCGCGCACGCCGACTCGTTCATCCGCGCACTGCCCGACGGCTACGACACGGTGATCCCCGAGGACGGCGGCACGCTCAGCCAGGGGCAGAAGCAACTGCTGTGCATCGCGCGCGTCATGCTCTGCGACCCGGCGATCCTCGTGCTCGACGAGGCGACCTCGAGCATCGACACCCGCACCGAGCTGCAGGTCCAGCGCGCGTTCGACAAGCTCATGGAAGGGCGCACGAGCTTCATCGTGGCGCACCGCCTGAGCACCATCCGCAACGCCGACTGCATCCTCGTGATGCGCGACGGCGTGATCGTGGAGCGCGGCACCCACGACGAGCTGCTCGCGCTCGGCAACGCGTACGCCGAGCTGTACAACGCCCAGTTCGCGCAGTAGCGCGGCGGGTTTTCGGGGTGCTTCGGGGCGCGTTTGCGGGGGTCTGCGGCGTGTCCGGCATGTTCGAGCGCCGAAACTGAGTGGGATTCTAGATGCGCTGGGTAGACCGCCTTATTTCACGGAGAAAACGCAGGTAAGCTATCTTCGACAAGCGGGTCTACTCAGACATTTCGAAATCCCACTCAGTTTCGGCGCTCGAATGTTCGGCGGAGGCTCGCGAGAGGCTGTGCGGCCGTTCTCCAACTCGCCCCTGCGCGCGTCCGTCGCGCAACCATAGCCGCGAAACGCCAAAAAACAGCCTAAACCCCCTTGCACTGTACATAAGTGTATATATACTGTATGTATCGAGTATATACACTATACTCGCTGAGCGGCGCGCTGGGACGTCAGGCGCGCCCGCCAGGCCGCTGGGGGACGCCCCGGCGGCGTACGGAAAGGAACCTGTGTGGAGATCATCATCTCGAACGCGAGCAGCAAGCCCATCTACGAGCAGATCACGAGCCAGATCAAGGCAGCGATCCTCTCCGGTGAGCTTGCGGAGGGCGAGCAGCTCCCCAGCATCCGCGTGCTGGCGAACAGCCTGCGGGTGAGCGCCATCACCACGAAGCGCGCCTACGCCGACCTCGAGGCCGCGGGCTTCATCGAGACGGTGCAGGGAAAGGGCAGCTTCGTGGCCGGCGGCAACGCCGAGCTCATCCGCGAGGAGCAGCTGCGCGGCATCGAAGGGCTGCTCGCGGAGGCGGTCGAGCGGGGACGCGCGATGGGCCTCGCGGACAGCGAGCTCGCCGAGATGCTCGACCTCATGCTCGAGGAGCGTCGGGCATGAGGGGGGGGTAGCGCTCCGCGCGTAGGCGCGGCGGACATCGCACACCTCCTACCAGCATGAACGATGAAAGGTGGCGGCACCTATGGCATCTATGAACCCTATGGGCGACCCGATGGCGAGCGCGGGCGCGAGCCTGAACGCGGACGCAACCCCGGCGCTCATCGAGGCGCGGGACATGACCAAGCACTACGCGGGATTCTCCCTGCAAGACGTGAGCTTCACGGTGGGCGAGGGCGAGATCGTCGGTTTCGTGGGCAAGAACGGCGCGGGCAAATCGACCACCATCAAGGCGCTGCTCGGGCTCATCGGGCTCGACGGCGGCAGCGCGCGCATGCTCGGCCGCGACGCCCGCGAGCTCGCCCGGGGCAGCGCGGCGGCGCTGAAGGAGCGCATCGGCGTGGTGTTCGACACCGTGTCGGTGCCCGGGCACCTGCGCGTCCGAGACGTCGCCCGCGTGATGGAGCGCGCCTTCACCTCGTGGGACGCCCGCGCGTTCGACCGCCTCGCCCATGCGTTCGACCTCGACGGCGCCAAGCAGGTGAAGGAGCTCTCGCGCGGAATGGGCATGAAGCTCAGCCTGGCGTGCGCGCTCAGCCACGGCGCGCAGCTGCTCATCCTGGACGAGGCGACGGCCGGGCTCGACCCCATGGCGCGCGACGAGATGCTCGACCGCCTCCGCGACTTCGTGGCCGAGCCGGGGCGCGCGGTGTTCATGAGCAGCCACATCACGAGCGACCTCGAGCGCATCGCCGACCGCGTGCTGTGCATCGACGAGGGGCACATCACTTTCGACCTCGCCAAAGACGAGATCACCGACGAGATGGGCATCGCCCGCTGCCGCGTCGCGGACTTCGAGCGCATCGCGGCGAGCGGCTTCATCCCCGAGCACGAGCTGCGCTATCGCAAGAACGACTACGGCATCGACCTGCTCGTCCCCGACCGCTTCGCGTTCAGCGAGCGGTTCCCGAACGTGCCCGTCGACCGCATGACCATCGACGACTACCTCACCCTCACCCTGAAAGGCGGTGTGCGATAGATGAAGCGCGCATACCTCATCGAGATGACCATCTTCCGGGACTACTTCAAGCAGCTCATGGGCGTGGGGTGCTTCGTCGCCGTGTTCGTGAGCATGGGCATGGGCACCATCGTGGCGGCGCCGGCGATCCTCACCATGATGTTCTTCATGCTGGGCACCATGGCCGCCGCCACGTACGACGAGCAGAACAACTGGGGGCTCTACCGGCTCACGCTGCCGGTGGGCCGCCGCGACGTGGTGCTCGCGCGCTATGGCGTGATCGTGACGCTCGGGCTCGCGGGCATGCTGCTCATGTCGGGCATCTGCGCGGTGGTCATGGCGGTGGCGACGGTGGTCGAGCTCCCCATGGGCATCTCGGAGATCCTGGCGTTCGACCCCGACATGGTGCAGGGCATGGTGTTCGCCGTGGCGTTCTGCATGGCGCTCGGCGCGCTCATCGCGAGCATCGAGACCCCCATCTACTTCAGGTTCGGCCAGAACAAGACCACCCAATGGATCCCCATGGTCACCATCCTGCTGTTCGTGGGGCCGATGCTCATCGTGAACGGCACGGGCATCCTGGACAGCGGCGCCATCCCCATGGAGACCATTGCTCAGGTGCTCGGCTTCATCGAGACGCCGGCGGGCGTGGCGGCGTGCTTCGGCATCGCGGTGGTAGTCGCCGCGGTGGCGCTCGGCGTGTCGGCTGGCGTGTCGCTCAAGCTCTACGAGCGCCGCGAGCTGTAGCGGGTGTTGCGGTGGGCGCGGGGACGGGCGTTTTTCGCGCCGCGCGTCGCCTGCACCCGCCGGATAGCGGCGCACGAGGGGCTGCGCGGCGCCCCGCGTTCCCAAAGTGAGCGAAACGAACGTTTTATGAGGGGCTAGCCGAGTAACCGGCACAGGGGCAACTCGGC
>NZ_CAPF01000081.1:0-8994 GCF_000321165.1 Enorma timonensis | reverse complement strand
TTTCGCTCAGTTTGGGTTCTCAAGGGTCGGCGGGGGTCCTCCGCGGCGGCACCTTCCCCGCGCCGTCTCGCTTGCTGCAACAAAGAATTAACGGGTCGCTTTAGCGGGGCGGAGTACAATGGTCGATACGCTATGCGAACAACGCGAAGGAGCTCGGTGCGCCCGGGCTTCCTCGGGTGCATACAATTCGACTCATCGAAGGAGCGCATCATGGCAGCAGAGAAGAAGGACATCGACTGGGGCAGCCTGGGCTTCGCCTACCAGCCCACGGATTACAGCTACGTCTGCAATTACAAGGACGGCGCCTGGGAAGAGGGCGGTCTCACCACCGACCACACCATCACGCTGTCCGAGTGCGCCGGCATCTTCCACTATTGCCAGGAGGTGTTCGAGGGGCTCAAGGCCTACACCACCAAGGACGGTGACATCGTCTGCTTCCGCCCCGACCTCAACGCCGCGCGCATGGCCGACTCCGCGCGCCGCATCGTGATGCCGCCCTTCCCGGAGGACAAGTTCATCGAGGCCGTGAAGATGGTCGTCAAGGCCAACGAGGCCTGGGTGCCGCCGTTCGGCTCGGGCGCCACGCTCTACGTGCGCCCGCTCATGATCGCGACGGGCGAGGTCATCGGCGTCGCGCCGGCGGACGAGTACCAGTTCCGCATCCTCGTCACGCCCGTGGGCCCGTACTACTCTGGCGGCGTGAAGCCCGTCGCGGTGAAGGTGCCCGAGTACGACCGCGCCGCGCCGCACGGCACGGGCGCCATCAAGGCCGGCCTCAACTACGCGATGTCCCTCTACCCGAGCGTCCAGGCGCACGCCGAGGGCTTCGCCGACAACATGTACCTCGACCCGCAGACCCACACCTACGTGGAGGAGTCTGGCGGCGCGAACTTCCTGTTCGTGGACAAGGACGGCACGCTCGTGGTGCCCAAGAGCGCGACCGATTCCATCCTCCCGTCCATCACGCGCCGCTCGCTCGTGTACGTGGCCGAGAATATGCTCGGCATGAAGGTGGTCGAGCGTCAGGTGAAGTTCGAGGAGGTCGCGTCCGGCGCCTTCGTCGAGTGCGGCATGTGCGGAACGGCGGCCGTCATCAGCCCGGTGGGCAAGGTCGTGAACGGCGACGAGGAGATCACGTTCGGCGAGGGCGGCATGGAGCACGTGGGGCCGGTCATGCAGAAGCTGCGTGTGACGCTCACCGGCATCCAGGACGGCGAGATCGAGGGGCCCGAGGGCTGGGTCGTGAAGATCTGCTAGGACGGGCTGCTGAGGCTGCCCGATGTGCCGGGGCGTGTGCCGCCGGCGAGGTGATTTCGAGAGCGCGCGGTGCGGGGTTGCCTGCACCGCGCGCTTTTGCGTGGCGGCTTGCCACGCGCGCGGGCGTTTTTTGAGCAGCGTGAGCAAAAAGTGGTGATGGAATTCAGATATGCACGATTCCGGCGGCTCGGATAGGGGCACACCGGCTCTTGGCGGTTTGACCGCGCGGCAAAACCCCAGGATTTGCCCGGCCGCGCCGCGCAAAACACCGCGCCGCGTCCGAAAATCCTCGAACGCGGCGCGGCGAATCGCGCATATCTGAATTCCATCACCATTTTTTGCGGCGATGCGGTTTATTCCTTGCTGTCATCCTTGTCGTCAGCGTCATCCTTGCTGTCGGCGTCGTCCTTCTTGTCGTCCACGCTGTCATCCTTCGTGTCGTCGAAGGTGGCGACCACGCCGAGCACCTCGACGGAGTCGATGGTATCGATGTTGAACAGCTTCGCCTGATCCTCCACCACCGAATTCTCCTGATCGGTCGGATCGTATTCGCTGCCTTGGTCGTCGCCGATCAGGTCTCCGCTGTCGCCGGATTTGACATCCTTCGCCTCGCTCTCGCCCACCGCATAGGTGAAGCGCGTGCTGCCGTCATCGCCGTATGCGAAGCGGTACGGGTTCCCGTTCGCCTCGAGCGCAAGGAAGTAGACGTCGACGGCCTTCCACGTGCTCTCGCTCTTGTTCTGGAGCGTGCCCGTCACCTGGAAACCGTAGCCCTTCTCGGTCGCGGCGACGGCGTAATCGTCGAGCTTGTACTCGCTCGGCAGGAGGCCCTTCTTGCCATCGACGGCGTCGAGCGCGTTGCTGACCTCGGAGACCTGCACGTCGATGTTCTTGATGTCGATCTTGGTGTCCTTGTTGGTCTTATCGTCGTGGACGGTGGGCATGCTCCGGTACAGCTTGAGCTCCGCCGCGCCGTCCGCCTCGATCAGAGCCTCGCAATCCGTGGTGTATACGTTGGCGCCGCGCACGAGATCCCAGCTGAGCTCCAGCCGCTCTTCACGGTCGTCGCCGTTCTCATCGGTGTCCGTGTAGATCGCCGCGGCATCTGCCTTGGCCAGGCACGGTACGGAGGCGGCGCTCGAGAGGGTGACGGTGACGGTTAGGAGGTCGTTCTCCTCATCGGCGTCGAAGGTCACATCGCTTACCGTGACGTCGGCGAGTGTCGGGGCATCGTCGGCCTTGGAATCGGTGCCCGTTTGAGCGGATTGGCCATCGTCCTTCTGGCAACCGACAAGGCCGAGCCCCGCGACCACGGCTGCGGATCCGAATAGCCTCAGTGCGCTTCTCCTGGTGATGTCGCTCATGATGCTCCCATCTCGCGTGGATTGAGCGGACGCTGACGTCGCGCTGCGCGCTCGGCGAGGTGCCGGGTGCTCGATATATCTGTACCCGCTCCGAGAGCGCGAACGGTAGGGTCAGATAGGGGAGAATTGCTTAAGATGCCCTGGCTGAAGCCCCATGTCGAGCCTGCGATGTGCGTGGGCAGCGTCTGGCGGGGTCGTCCGTGCCGTACGCTTACGCGGTGCGACTTGTTCGAGGCGCTTCGCTGCGGGTGTGGAGCGTTTTTTGAGCGGAATGCGCAAAATGTGGTGCTGGAATTCAGATATGCACGATTCTGGCGGCACGGATGCGCGCGCCTCGCCTCGCGCCGCCCCGGACGGACGCCAAAACCCCAGGATTCGCTCGGTCGCGCCACGCAAAACGCCGCGCCGAGCCCGAATTTCAACGAGCGCGGCACGGCGAATCGTGCATATCTGAACTACGCCACCATTTTTAGCGGCTGCGCGGCTTATTCGTCGCTATCATCCTCATCATCGAAGGTAGCGCGGGCGTACTGCACTTCGACAGAGGCGACCTTGTCAATGCTAAAGACCTGCGAGCTATCGAGTGTAACGGCTGAGTAGTTATCTTCGGGGTTGTAGCGGTAGGCGGCATCCTGCTCGCCATACACGAGCTCTCCGCTGGAATCCGGCTTAATGTACTCTGCTTCAGATACGGTAGTCGCATATCCCGAGTAGGCCGATCCCTCCTCGACCCAGAAGAAGCGGTACGGATTATTGTCGGCGTCGATTGCGAGAAATCCGATCTCGATGCTTGACCAACGATGGTCGGTCTTGTTTGTGATGGTGCCTGTTACCTGGAACCCGTATCCCACTTCAGGCGTGGAGATGGCAAGGCCGTCGATTTCGTAGGCGTCAGGCAAAAGATACTCGTTATCAGTGGCATCTTCGACCTCGGTCACCTGCACATCAATGCCCTCGATGTCGATCACGACATCCTCGCCGATTTCGTTATCGTATCTGGTGGGAATATTTATATAAAGCTCGAGCTCCGCTTCATCCTGAGCGTTAATCAGGGCAAGGGCATTGGTGGCTGAATTGTCCAGATTTGATCCGCGTGCAATCTTGAAGCCCAGCCCCGTTTGTTCCGTCTGCTTGTCACCGTATTCGTCGGTGGCGGTGTAGGATCCCACAACGTCGGCGGTAACCATACATGGAACAGAAGCGCTGCTTGAGATAGTGAACGTGGCGTGAATAATGCCGTTTTCGACATCCGTGTCATAGTCTACGTCGCTCACGGTAAAGTCGTCGACCGTGGGGACGGTGCTCTTGGGCTCGGGATCAGCTACCCCCCCCTCTGTGTTCGTCGGGGCTGTCTGCGCCTCGTCCTTCTTGCATCCGGCGAGGCCGAGCCCCGCGATGGCGGCTGTCGAACCGAACAGCCTCAGCGCGCTTCGCCTGGTGATACCGCTCATGATGATGCTCCCATCTCTCGTTGTCCGGGCGGGCTCGCCGCCGCGCCCCGCGCCCGGTTGGGTGCCGTGCGCTTGACTGTACTGTATCAGCTTTCAATACTCGAAAAAGAGATTATGAAGGGGTAGAAAAAAATAGGGCACCTCGGCATGTCATACCGAGGTGCCCATGCGTTGAGATGGGATCGCGCGGAGTTCGATAGTTCGCGCGAAAAGATCGGCCGGACGCTACGGCGACGTTGCCACTGCCGTACGCCCGGCCGGGACAGCGTTACTCCCGGTTCCCACGGCCGGACATGCGTGCCTTGATGCCCGCGGCGATGGCACCGCCGCCGGCGAGGAACGCGGCGAGCGAGGCGGTCATGCTCACGCCGCCCGTCTGGAGCAGGTTGCCATCACCGTTGCCGTTGCCGTTTCCGCTGGTATCGTCGTTGCCCGAGCCGCCGTCACTCGATCCGGAGCTGCCCTGGACACCATGCGCCTTGCTCTCCTCGACCGCCTTGATGGCGTTCGCGAGGCGCGTCTGAGCAGCGGAGATCTCCGCCTCGGTAGCATCGGGATCGCTCATCACCGACCGCGCGGCGGCGAGCGCGGCCTCGAACTCCTTCACTGCGCTGCTGGAGGCGCCGGTGGTATCGACCTTCTCAGCGCTGCCGATGGTGTTCTGCAGACCGGATTTCGACGGCGCCTCCTCTTCGGGGATGGTCGCCGCGGCCTGCATGACTAGGTGATGGTCGCTCTCGTCGGCGCTCGCGCCGTTGACGTTCTCGTCGGTGACGAGCGCCTTGAGCGCGCCGGCGGCGAGCTGGGGGATGGGCTGGCCGAAGAGCTCGATGCTCGGGACGAGGCCGGCAACCGTGCCGCCCAGGTCGAGCCCGAGCATGGAACCGGTGAGCAGCTCGACGAGGTCGGCGAGCGTTTCGACCTTGCCGAGCAGCAGCGGCCCCACCACGAGCCCGCCGATCACGTTGCTGCCCTCCTGCTTGATGAGGTCGGACGGGACGCACGCGACCTTACCGGCCAGCGTCATGAACGCGGAATCTTTCGCGAGCAGCCCGTTGACCTGCGTGCCCACGAGCGTGCCGAGCAGGTTGTCGTTCTCGATTCCCGCGATGGCGGAGGATACCGCCTCGCCACCAGATTGCTCGTTGCCGAGCAGGTGATCCTGATAGGCGAAATCGACGAGTCCGAGCACCGAATACGTATCGTTGACCGGGCTCTCGAGCAGGCTCTTGACCAGGGCGCTCACGATGTCGCGCAGCGCCTGCTGGCCGCCGTTTGCCGTGTCGAGCAGAATCTTCTGGTCAAGCTCGGCAAGGAGCCCGTCGATGAAGGCCGAGAAATCCTGCGCGGTGATGTACAGCGCGCATTCATCGCCCTCTGCCATGGTGGACGGTGTCGCACTGAGCGCGTTGACGATCTGCTCCTCCTCCGCGGGGGTGAGGGTGACATCGAGCGCGCTTGCCGTGGCCGGGGTCTCCGCCAGCTGCCACGCCTCGATGCGGCCGGACGCGGCGTTGTAGAAGAGCGCCACATCGACCTGCATGATGAGGACCTTCTTCGAGATGTAGAAACCCTGAGCGATGGCATCGTCGATCGAGGTGGGAAGCATGCCCGTGAGGAGCGCCCACAGCTGCCCGTCGAGCGCGTTGGCGTCGCAGCCCAGAAGGCCGGCGATCGTCGCCTTCACCCCGCCACTAGCCTCCACCTGCGCGAGCAGCGGGTCCACCACGTAGCCGTCGAGCATCGTGGTGACGGACTCCACGGTGAGCGTGCGGCTCTTGCCGTATTCGGTGATGTCCTGCGACGCCACGTCGTTCAGCCCGCCGGCCTGCGCGATGGAGAAGTCCACCGTGCCGAGCGGCTGGTCGTCCACGGTCATGGTGCACTCGAGCGTATCGCCCGTCTGCGCGAACTCGAACGAGCCCAGGCGCATGTGGGACGGATAGGTCACGAGCGAGCCGGTCTCGATGTCGTAGATGGTGTTGCCCGCGGCGCTCGTGTGCTTGGCGATGTCGTTCGCGTGCATGTGCCCGGTGAAGATGGCGGAGATGCCGGCGTCGGCGTACTGCTCGGCAACGTCCGTGTAGCTCAGGTTCTTGTTGACGAGGTACTCGCCGAAGATTTCATCCTCATAGCCGAAGTGCTCGACGATGCCGTGGTGCTGCATGGCGACGACCACATCGCCGGCGGCCCGCGCCGCTTTCGCTTGCGCGCAGACCCAGTCCACGAGCTCTTGCGTCATGCCGTCCTGCGTCTCCTGCGCCAGCCCGGTGCCATCGCCCGGCAGGTTGTAGCTGCAGGAGTCCACCACGATGAGCGTGAGGCCGGGGCAGGGGCGCACCACGTAGGAGAGGCTTCCGTCGCGGGTGCCGCTGCGGTCGAAGCACGCCGTGGCCTCGGCGTAGCCGAAGTCCGCCCAGATCTCGTCCTTGTACTGCGTGGGACTCGTGCGCTGGGCATCCGGCGCCTCGGTGTCCTCGGCTCCCGCCTGGGCGAAGTCCTTCGCGTGGTGGTTGTTGAGGTCGTGGTTGCCGTTGATGACGAAGAACTTCGTCTGCTTGCCGTCGTGCTGCTCGGCGATCTGCTCCTGCGCCTGCCTGAACAGGTCGCGCACCTGCTCGTGGCCGAGGTACTCGCCGTCCTTGGTGAGGTCGCCGGGGACGACGACCATGTCGGGCGCCTGCTCGACCACGACCTCGAGGGCGCGGTTCAGGATGTCGGCGCTCTCGCTGAACATCTTGCGGTCGGAGTTCTCGGCGATCTCGTACGCGGCGTTCTGCGCGATGAGGTCGGGCGAGAGGTAGTGCACGTCGCTCATGATGGCGAACGTGAACTTCTGGGGGTACGAGGTGGGCGCGTCGGCAGCGCTCGCGGTGGCGGGCAGCGCGCTCGCGGCGGCCGCGGTTCCGCTGGCGGCGATGACGAGCTTCAGGAAGCTGCGCCGGTTGAGGGCGAGGGGTGCGTGCGGGGTGGGCTCGACTTCTGACATGGTTCTCCAATCGTTCGCGGACGCTCTGCGGGCGCCCGTCGCGCTGGGCGCCGCTGCCGTATCGGGCTTCGGATGCTGGAGAACGCCTGCCGCGTGCGGGTGGGCGGATGCCGTCGTCATGCGCCGATATCGGACACATGCGGTTAGTATCGCGAGGGGGCGTAAGGCCTCCGCAAAGGGCGCGTGACAATCGAATTAACGTTTCGTCAAGAATGTAAGCGCAGCGCTCGGGGGGCGCGGACGGTGCGGGCGCGGTGGGCGTGGGTGCGGAAGATGCGGGCGCGGGCGAAGATGACGGCAGCGGCGCCGGCGGCGACCGCGAGGCCAGCGGCGAGGCCGGCGGCAAACAACGAGCCCCCGGCCGGACGCACCGGTCGGGGGCTCGCATGCTCTGGCGATGGCGGAGAGAGGGGGATTCGAACCCCCGGAACGCTCGCGCGCCCAACGGTTTTCAAGACCGCCGCATTCAACCGCTCTGCCATCTCTCCGTGACTGGTAATGATAGCATCGAATCATCCAAGGTGCGGCAACACGTCGAGAGAGGTAGCGGGTGGAACGCGGCGAACAGGACGAACGGTTCATGCGCGAGGCGCTCGCGGAGGCGCGGGCGGCGGCAGCGGCGGGCGAGGTGCCCATCGGTGCGGTCGTCGTGCACGAGGGCGAGGTCATCGCGCGCGCCCACAACCGGCGCGAGCTGGACGACGACCCATCGGCGCACGCGGAGTTTCTGGCCATGACCGCCGCGGCGCGCGCCCTCGGTCGCTGGCGGCTTTCGGGCTGCACGGTCTACGTGACGCTCGAGCCGTGCCTCATGTGCGCCGGCCTCATGGTGAACGCGCGCGTGGACCGCTGCGTGTACGGCGCGGCCGACCCCAAGGGCGGGGCGCTCGGCTCGCTCTACCGCCTGCACGACGACGCGCGGCTCAACCACCGGTTCGCGGTGACCGCGGGTGTGCTCGCCGATGCGTGCGCGGGCGTGCTGAGCGACTTCTTCGCGAACCTGCGCGCGGGCGCGCGGGCGGACGGCGACGCGCACGAAGCGAAGCGCGCGGCGGCGCTGCGGGACGGCGCCGGTGCGCGCGCGGCCTGTTGCGAGGACGCCCCGTGCGCGGCGACGCCGGCTCCCGCCCCGCGCGTGCTGCTCGCGATCGATTCCTTCAAGGGATCGGCCATGAGCGCCGAGGTCGAGGCGTGGGCGGCGGAGGGCATCCGGCACGCCTGCCCGGGCGCCCGCGTGACCGCGCTCCCCATGGCGGACGGCGGCGAGGGCACCGTCGAGGCGCTCCACCGCGCGCTCGGCGGCGCGATCGTCACCCGGCGCGTGGCCGGTCCCCTCGATGAGCAGGTGGACGCATCGTACCTGCTAGCGGATGGTGCGGACGGCCCGGTCGCGGCCATCGAGATGGCTGAGGCGGCGGGCATCGAGTACTCGCCGTGCACGCACGAGGCGGCGCTCCATGCCTCGACGTACGGCGTGGGCGAGCTTTTGCTCGACGCCGTGGCGCGCGGGGCGCGGCGCGCGTACTTCGCCATCGGGGGGTCGGCCACGAACGACGGCGGGGCGGGCTTCCTCCAGGCGCTCGGCGCCCGGCTGCTCGACGCGCATGGCGAGGAGATCGCGCCGGGGCTCGCCGGCCTGCGCGATGTGGCGCGCGTCGACCTGTCCGCCGCGCTCGCGGCGCTCCAAGGCTGCGAGCTCGTCGTGCTCTCCGATGTGGACAACCCGCTCGTGGGCGCACGCGGCGCCGTGCGCATGTACGGTCCGCAGAAAGGCTTGCTCGAGGGGTGTGTCGACGAGGCGGGGGCGGAGGAGCGCCTGGTGGCATGCGACCGCTGGATGGTCGGCTACGGGCGCGCCCTCGACGCGGCGCGCACGGCGGCGGGCGTTCCGGCGGGGGAGGGGCGGCCGCGGTTCCGCTCCGTCCTCGGCGTG
>NZ_CAPF01000082.1:0-18886 GCF_000321165.1 Enorma timonensis | reverse complement strand
AAACGGCCTTCGCGCATAAAATTGACGAGTTTGCGCACGAAGCGGTTCCGCCGCCGCCCCGCCGTCCGCGTCCGCTGCGGGCGCCGCCTCCGCGGGCGCCCGTTCCGTCCCGCTCGTGCTCCCGCACAAACTCCTCCAGCGCCCCCAGTTTTGCTCCCGCGCGCATCCGATACGCGTTACAATAATGGAGCATGTGGATTTCCGCTGCCGGGCACGAATCGCCGCGTTCGCCGAATCATGCTTGACATGCGGAAACGCCATAAGCGCCGTGGAATCACCGGTTTGCACGGGCTTACCGGGGACTGTATACCTACACGAGAGGAGAGGGGTATATGGCGCGTTCGTTCAAGTCCATGGACGGCAACGAGGCGGCCGCGTACGTATCGTATGCGTTCACCGAGGTTGCGGGTATCTACCCGATTACGCCGTCCAGCCCCATGGCCGACCATGTCGACCAGTGGGCAGCTCAGGGCAAGAAGAACATCTTTGGCACGAAGGTGAACGTCATCGAGATGGAGTCCGAGGCCGGCGCCGCGGGCACCGTCCACGGCTCGCTCTGCGCGGGCGCGTTGACCACCACCTACACCGCGTCTCAGGGTCTTCTGCTCATGATCCCGAACATGTACAAGATCGCAGGCGAGCACCTACCGGCCGTGTTCCACGTGTCCGCGCGTACCGTCGCCAGCCATGCGCTCAACATCTTCGGCGATCACTCCGACGTCATGGCCTGCCGCCAGACCGGCTTCGCCATGCTCGCCGAGACCAACGTCCAGGAGGTCATGGACCTCTCCGCGGTGGCGCATCTCGCCGCCATCGAGGGCAAGGTGCCGTTCCTGAACTTCTTCGACGGCTTCCGCACCTCGCATGAGATCCAGAAGGTCGCCGTGTGGGATTACGCGGATCTCGCCGAGATGTGCGACATGGACGCCGTCCAGGCCTTCCGCGACCACGCGCTCAACCCCGAGCACCCGCACAACCGCGGCACGCACGAGGACGGCGACGTCTTCTTCCAGCACCGCGAGGCCTGCAACACCGCGTACAACAACCTGCCCGCGGTGGTCGAGGACTACATGAACAAGGTGAACGAGAAGCTCGGCACGAGCTATCACCTGTTCGACTACTACGGCGCCGAGGACGCTGACCGCGTCGTCGTGTGCATGGGCTCCTTCTGCGACACCCTCGAGGAGGTCATCGACTACCTCAACGCCCAGGGCGAGAAGGTCGGCCTCGTGAAGGTGCGCCTGTACCGTCCGTGGTCCGTCGAGCACTTCGTGGCCGCGCTCCCCGAGACCGTCAAGAAGATCGCCGTGCTCGACCGCACCAAGGAGGCCGGCTCCATCGGCGAGCCGCTCTACGAGGACGTCGTCGCTGCGCTCTACGAGGCGGGCAAGACCGGCATCACCGTCGTCGGCGGCCGTTACGGCCTCGGTTCGAAGGACGAGCCGCCCGCGGCCGCGTTCTCCGTCTACGAGGAGCTCAAGAAGGACGAGCCCAAGCGCGAGTTCACCATCGGCATCGTGGACGACGTCACGAACCTCTCGCTGCCCATGGACCCGGACGCCCCGAACACCGCGGCGGAGGGCACCATCGAGTGCAAGTTCTGGGGTCTCGGCGGCGACGGCACCGTGGGCGCCAACAAGAACTCGATCAAGATTATCGGCGACCACACGGACAAGTACGTCCAGGCCTACTTCCAGTACGACTCCAAGAAGACGGGCGGCGTGACCATCTCGCACCTGCGCTTCGGCGACAAGCCCATCAAGAGCCCGTACTACATCACGAAGGCCGACTTCGTGGCGTGCCACAACCCGAGCTACATCACGAAGCACTTCAAGATCGCCCAGGGCGTGAAGCCCGGCGGCACGCTCATGATCAACTGCCAGTGGGACTTCGACGAGCTGTCGAAGCACCTCTCGGCCGCTGAGAAGCGCTACATCGCCCAGAACGACATCCAGCTCTACCTCATCAACGCCATCGACCTGGCGGTGCAGGTGGGCATGGGCAAGCGCACCAACACCATCCTCCAGTCCGCGTTCTTCACGCTCGCCGGCGTGCTGCCGCAGGAGGACGCCATCAAGTACATGAAGGACGCCGCCGAGAAGTCCTACGCCAAGAAGGGCCAGGACGTGGTCGAGGCCAACTGGAAGGCCATCGACGCCGGCGCCACCGCCTTCCAGAAGGTCGAGGTCCCGGCCGAGTGGGCCGACGCCGCCGATGAGGACGCCGCGCCCGAGCTCAAGGGTCGCCCCGAGCTCATCGCCCAGGTCAAGACCATCATGGAGCCCATCAACCGCATGGAGGGCGACGAGCTCCCCGTGTCCGCGTTCACCGGCCACGAGGACGGCCAGTTCGAGCAGGGCGCTTCCGCCTACGAGAAGCGCGGCGTGGCCGTCATGGTGCCGCATTGGGACGCCGAGAAGTGCATCCAGTGCAACCAGTGCGCCTACGTGTGCCCGCACGCCACGATCCGTCCGTTCGGCCTCACCGAGGAAGAGATCGCCGCGGCTCCCGAGGGCATGCGCACGCTCGACATCAAGATGCCGAAGGACACCGGCCTCAAGTTCACCATGGCCATCAGCCCGCTCGACTGCATGGGCTGCACCAACTGCGCGAAGGTCTGCCCGAAGGGCGCCCTCACCATGGTGCCCCAGGAGCAGGAGCTCGAGGAGCAGAAGACCTTCGATTACTGCGTCGAGCACGTCGCGCCGAAGCCCGTGCTCCAGACCGCGAACCTCAAGGGCAGCCAGTTCAAGCAGCCGCTGCTCGAGTTCTCCGGCTCCTGCGCCGGCTGCGCCGAGACCGCGTACGCGCGCCTCGTGACGCAGGTCTGCGGCGACCGCATGTTCATCGCCAACGCCACCGGTTGCTCCTCGATCTGGGGCAACCCGGCCGCGCGCTCGCCCTACACCGTCAACAAGGACGGTCACGGCCCGGCGTGGAACAACAGCCTCTTCGAGGACAACGCCGAGCACGGCCTGGGCATGTTCCTCGGCTATGAGGCGGTCCAGAACAAGATCGTCGTCGAGCTGAACAGCATGCTCGAGAGCGACAAGACCCCCGAGGCCACCAAGGAGCTCATCCAGGCCTACCTCGACGCGCGCTTCGACGCCGAGGGCTCCAAGGCCGCTGCCGCCGCGCTCATCCCTGCCCTCGAGCAGGCCGAGCAGGACGGCTGCCCGGTGGCCGGCAAGATCCTTGCCGACAAGGCCTACCTCACCAAGAAGTCCTTCTGGATCTTCGGCGGCGACGGCTGGGCGTACGACATCGGCTTCGGCGGCCTGGACCACGTCCTGGCTTCCGACCACAACGTCAACGTCTTCGTGTTCGACACCGAGGTGTACTCCAACACCGGCGGCCAGGCCTCCAAGGCGTCGAACCTCGGCCAGGTCGCGCAGTTCGCCGCGGCGGGCAAGCGCACCAAGAAGAAGAGCCTCGCCGAGATCGCGATGAGCTACGGCTACGTGTACGTGGCGCAGGTCGCCATGGGCGCGAACCCGGCCCAGACGCTCAAGGCCATCCAGGAGGCCGAGGCCTACGACGGCCCGTCCCTCATCATCGGTTACGCGCCCTGCGAGATGCACTCCATCAAGAAGGGCGGCATGCAGAACTGCCAGTCCGAGATGAAGAAGGCCGTGGACTGCGGGTACTGGAACCTCTTCCGCTTCAACCCCGCCGCCGAGGTGGGCAAGAAGTTCACCCTCGACTCCAAGGAGCCGAAGGGCGGGTACCAGGAGTTCCTCATGAACGAGGCCCGCTACGCCTCGCTGGCGCGCGTGCTGCCTGAGGACCAGGTGGAGAAGCTCTTCAAGGAGAACGAGGACGCCGCCCTGGCCCGCTACCAGCACCTGCTCAAGCTCAAGGACCTCTACGCCGAGGTCTAAGGCTTCGCGCGGACGCCGTTCCGCCTGAGCGAGAGCGCACGAAGCGCTTCGAAGGGGCTCCCGAGCGATCGGGAGCCCCTTTTCGTGTTTAGGGAGCGCGGTCTTGTGGGGATTTGGGCGCGCCGGACGGGCGGCCGGCGCGTTCGAGCCTCGATACTGTGTGGGATTTTGAAAGGGTCGAGTAGACCGGGGTTTTGGCGAGGAAAACCGCAGGAAACCCGGGCGCCGGAGGGCCGTCTACTAGGCGCGTCGAGAATCCCACACAGTATCGAGGCTCGAACCAGTTCGTAGGCGTTTCGACGTGATAAAAACCAGACAGGCTGGTTTTTATCATGAGCTCTCCGAGGTCGCGCGGACGCGGCGCGGGTCGTTGCGCGGTATGTTGGGTATAAGGCGTTTGACTGTGCAGCGACGAAAGGGAGGCACGATGGCGGAGCAGGACGAGCAGCCGATCGAGGATATCGAAGAGATCGCGGGGGCCGAGGACACGCAGCTCGTGCTCGGTGACGACGACGAGCGCGACGCGGACCTGCACGAGGAGATCCTCTCGCAGGAGACGGCGTGGAGCGGCAAGATCTTCGACGTCGAATGCCTGGAGGTGAAGCTGCCGAACGGCCGCGTGTCGCGCCGTGATGTGGTGCGCCACCACGGGGCGGTCGCGATCGTCGCGCTCACCGAATCGGGGAAGATCGCGCTCGTGCGCCAGTACCGCACCGCGCTCGACCGCGTGACGGTGGAGATCCCCGCCGGCAAGCTCGAGCCGGGCGAGGATCCGCTCGACTGCGCGAAGCGCGAGCTCAAGGAGGAGACGGGCTTCGTGCCGGGGCGCATCGCCTACCTCACCACCATCGCGAGCTCATGCGGCTTCTCCGACGAGCTCATCCATCTCTACCTGGCCACGCAGCTCTCGTTCGAGGGCGCCAACCCGGATGAGGACGAGTTCTTGAACGTCGACCTCGTGGATGTGCAGGAGCTCGTGGACGCAGTGCTCGACGGCAAGATCGAGGACGCCAAGACCGTGGTGGGCGCGCTCGCCTGCGACGTCATGGCGCACCGCCTCGCCGCGGAGGCGGCTCAGGCGTAACGGCGCGTCGCGTTCCTATTCAGCAGATTCGAACATGCCCATGCGGCGGGCGATCTCGGCGATGCCCTTGAGGGTGAGCTGCTGGTCGACCACGTCGAAGGCGTCAGTGGCATTGGCGACGAGGCCGGCGAGCCCGCCCGTCGCGATGACGCATGCCTCGGGGGCTTCGAGCTCGCGGCGTATGCGCGCGACGAGCCCCTCCACCATGGCAGCCGTGCCCAGGATCGCGCCGCTCTGCACGGCCTCGGTGGTCGTCCTGCCGATGGCGCGCTCGGGCACGTCGAGCGGGATGCTCGCGATGCGCGCGGCCCGCGCCACGAGGGCGTCCATCGAGATGCGGAGGCCCGGCGCGATCGCCCCGCCGATGTAGTAACCGTCCGCGTCCACGACATCGATGTTGGTGGCGGTGCCGAAGTCCACCACGATGGCGGGCGCGCCGTAGCATGTTTCGGCCGCGACGGCGTTCGCGATGCGGTCCGCGCCCACCTCGGCGGGGTTGGGTGCGCGGAGCTTCGTCACCTGGGCGGTGGCGCTGCCCACGGCGATCGTGCGCTCGGTGATGCGCCGCGCCGCCTGCTCCCACTCGCGCGAGAGCTGGGGCACGACGCCCGCGAAGGCCACCGTATCGATGCAATCGAGCGAAAGGCCGTACATGTGCAGGTAGCCAAGCAGACGAACGTGCAGCTCGTCGGCGGTGAACGAGCGGTCGGTGGGCATGCGCCACGCGTACGCGAGCGCGTCCCCGTCGAAGAGGCCGAGCCCGGTTTGCGTGTTGCCCATATCGATAGCGAGGAGCATGGCCCTCCTTTGCGCGAGGTGGTCAATCACGGTCATTGTATATCAGCGCCGCTGGCGGCGTGCGGGGTGAAGCGTTTCAACGCTTTGCTATACTCAGATGCGACCAAGGTGAAAGACATTACCGTATCGCATCAGATCATCATCCTGGGCAGCTAGGGGGGCGGCATGGGCAGGGTTCGGATCGTGGACGTGGCGCGCGAGGCGGGCGTCTCGCTCGGCACGGTGTCGAATGCGCTCAACCATCCGGAGCGCGTGCGGCCGGATACGCGCAAGCTCATCGAGGAGACCATCGACCGCCTGGGGTACCTGCCCAACCAGAGCGCGCGGCTGCTCGCGGGCGGGACGAACAAGGTCTTCGGCCTCATCCTGCCCTGCCTCACGCACGGCTGCAGCGTGCAGATCGCCAACGGCGCGCACAACGAGGCGCTGCGGCACGGCTACGACGTCATCGTGCTCTGTGTGAACGGCGACGAGTCGTGCGAGGGTCGCTACCTGCGGTTCTTCGCCGGTATGCAGGTGGCGGGCGTGCTCATGCAGCCCATCGCCAACCCCCGGCGCTACGAGGAGCTCGACCTGCCCATGCCGACGGTCTACCTCGGCGCGTCCGAGGCGCCCTACCACGCGCTCGCCGTCACCCCCGACTACGAGGCGCAGGGCGCCATCGTCGCGGAGCACGTGCTCGCGCGCGGCGCGGAGCGCGTCGCGGTGATCGGCATGCCGGACATCTACCAGCGCGCAGGGCGGCTCGTGGGCATCCGCGCCACGCTCGCGGCGCAGGGGGTCGAGAACGTCGAGGTCATCGAGGAGGGACGGAGCGCGGGGACGGGGGACGGTGCGCGGCTCGGCGCCCTGCTCGCGGGGCGGGACGCGGCGAGCCGGCCGGATGCGATCATCGCCCTGTCAGACGTGCTCGCGACCGGTGCCATCGAGGGCGTGCGCGCCCGGGGGCTCTCGGTGCCCGACGACATCATGGTCGCCGGGTGCGACGGCAACCCGCTCGCGTGGTCGAGCGGGGTGAGGCTCACGACCTGCTCGCCCGCCGGATACGAGCTCGGTCGCAAGGGCGTACAGCTGCTCCTGCGCTCGATCGAGGAGGCCGAGACCAAGAAGTCGGTCGTGCACGTGCATCAGGACGCCTTCGCGCTCGTGGAGCAGCGGCAAGGCGCGACGCACGAGGTCATCCGCCCGTTTTTGCTCGAGCGGGAGAGCACGGTGGGCGCGGATGCGCGCAGCGAGGGCGCGCTGGCAGGGGTGCCTGAGCTCGATATCGGGTCGTTCCTCTAGCGCGGCCGCTCCAGCGCGGGCGGTGCTCGCGGATGAGCGCGAGGTGCGGATGCGACGCGAGCCTTTCGCCCGCCGCCGGGGTGCTACCGCGCGCCCTCGCTGTTCCAGCGCTCGATCGCCGCGGGCAGCTCGTCGAGGCTCTCCAGCTGCTCCGCGCACAGCGCCTGGATCTCCGGCGTCGGCGCGACGAGGTCGGGGACGAGGAAGACCTGCATGCCCGCCGCGTGGCCGGCGCGCACGCCGTTGAAGGAATCCTCCACCACGGCGCAGCAGGCGGGGTCGACGCCGAGCTTCTCGGCCGTGACGAGGTAGATGTCGGGGTTCGGCTTGCTCGCGGGCGCCTCGGTGCCGCAGGTGCTCGCATCGAAGATGTCCATGAGGCCGAACGGCGCGAGCTCGCGCTCCGCGACGTCGCGCATCGAGGACGTGGCGAGGCCGAGCTTGAAGCCGCGAGCGGACAGGGTGCGCAGCGCCTCCTCGGCACCGGGCATGAGGTGCAGATCGGTCTCCGCGAGCTCGAACTTGATCTCGTAGTGCCGGTCGAAGGCGGCGTCGGCGCGGTCGTGGCCGCCGAGCTTGTCGCCGTAGCGCTCGATGATGACGGGGCGCGTGAGGCCGATGAACGAGTAGATCGTCTCGTCGTCGATGGTGAAGCCCATCTCGTCGGCGACGCGACGCCACGATTCCGCGCTCAGCGTTTCGGTGTCGACGAGTGTTCCATCAAGGTCGAAGAGGACGGCGGTGATCATGGCGGCTCCCGGGGTGCGATACGGTTTGGATGGTTCGGGCGACGGCGGCTGGCGCCGAGGTCGCAACAGGGATATTGTGCCAGATACGCGGCGGCGCGGGTACAAGAATCGCGTCATGATGAGCCAGATGGGCGCGCGGGAAAGGGGATGCGGTGCAGCTGAGGGATAACGCGGAGCTTGCGGGGAAGATGCGGGCGCTCGAGGAGCTGCTGCGCTCGTGGGGATCGGTGGCGATCGGCTTCTCGGGCGGCGTGGACAGCACCTTCCTCGCGGCGGTGTGCGCGCGGGTGCTCCCCGAGGCGACGCTCCTCGTCCGCCTCGAGACGCCGTTCACGACGACGCCCGAGCGCGCGGCGGCGGAGGGAGCGCTGGGCAGCGCGGGCAACGGCACTGTCCCGGAGCGGCCGGAACCCGCCGCGCTCGCCAGCCTGCCGGTGCTCGGCATTCCGTACGACGCGCTCGGCATCCCCCAGATCGCACGCAACTCCGCCGACCGCTGCTATTGGTGCAAGCGCTTCGGGTTCGAGCGGATCGTCGAGGCGGCGCGGGCGCGCGGCATCGCGGTCGTTGCGGACGGCAGCAACGCGGATGACGCCCTCGAGGACCGACCCGGCATCCGCGCCTTGCGCGAACTGGGCGTTCGGTCGCCGCTCATGGAGACGGGCTGGCGCAAGGAGGAGGAGCGCGCGCTGCTGCGCGCCTGGGGTTTCGCCCAGTGGGACATGCCCGCGGAGGCGTGCCTCGCGACACGCGTGCGTCGCGGCGAGCCCATCACGGCCGAGAAGCTCGGCATCGTGCGCGCCTGCGAGGACCTGCTGCACCAGCACGGGTTCCGCTCCGTCCGCGCGCGCCTGGGCGCGGGGGAGATGCGGCTGGAGTTCAAGGAGGACGAACTCGCGTGCAAGCGCGACCAGCTTACGAGCGAGCTCCGCGCCGAGCTCGAGCGCCTTGCCGGCTGCCCCGTCGCGTGGTAGGAAGGACATCGCTTGTTGCAAGCGCGTGTGGCGTAATCAGCATGCAGGGTATAGTTATTTCAAAGCGAGGGAAGCGGAAGGGGAGCTATGCCAACCATCAGTCTGTTTTTCGGCATTGTCATATCCATGTATGCGGGCGATCATCCTGCGCCGCATTTCCATGCGAGGTATGGGGAGCACTAAGCTGTTTATGATTTCGATGGCAACAGGCTCGAAGGGTTTATGCCCAGGAAGCAAGAGCGTCTCATTCAGGCATGGGTTGAGATTCATTCCGAGGATTTGAGGGCCAACTGGGATTTGGCTGAGAGCGGGCACAATCCCATGAAGATCGATCCTTTGCGTTAGGAGCTGGCAATGAACGTTGACGTTAGATCCTTGCCATTCCCGATCAATGTCATCTCCGTTTCTCCGCTTGACGGGTATAGGCTTGCGCTTGAGTTCGAAGTTGGTAAGGAACGCAAGCGTTCAAGTGGCATATTTGATATGAGCGGATATCTCGGATGGCCAGCGTTTCAGGCGCTCGCAGATGAAAATGAGTTCAAAAAGGTGTACACAGACGGCTTCACTGCTTGTTGGCCGGGCGATATCGATATCGCGCCTGAGCGTCTGTACACCGATTGCGAAAGCGTGGCGTGACGAGCTCACTTGTAATGTGATATACAGGCTTTGAATTGCATGTAAATCGTGGCTGGGGCAGAGGGATTCGAACCCCCGTAACCGGCACCAAAAACCGGGGTCCTGCCGCTGGACGATGCCCCAACGAACCACATGCCGACGCCGCGGGAAAGCCGCGCGTCAGCGCACTAAGTGTACCTAATCGCTCAATGCATCGCAAACGCCGTCGAGCAGCAGGATCGCGAGCGCCTGCGAATCGCTCGAGGTGAACGACCCGTAATGCGTGATCCCCGTGAGCTCGAAGCGCAGCACGGCGGGCTTGTCCGATGCGGCGGCGAGCGCGGTGCGGATGCGCTGCGAGATGTTCGGCGCGTCCGCCAGGACGATGGTCGCGCGCGGCGCGGCGTCCGTGGGAAGCGGTGAGGCGGCGATTTCGAAGATGACGTCGACGTCCTCGGGCGCCTCGCTGTCGCAGAGCACCATGCCGCTGCGGTCGGTGGTGGCCGTGGCGATGTTCCACATGCGCGACGCCACGTTGCGCGCGATGGGATCCTGGCCGATCACGGCGATGCGCGTGTGCTCGAGCACGCTCGCGGCGCGCGCGAAGCCCGTGCGGTTCTCCGTGTCGCTCACCGTGGGCTTGCCCTCCCAGATGTGGTGGAGGCGGTTGATGTAGCTGTAGGTGTCCTGGAACGCCATGCCGTCGGCAAAGAGCCCGACGTTCTCCTGGAACTGTTGGAGCGCCGCCTCGGTGTGCGGCCCGAAGACGCCGTCCGCCTTGCCGCACGAGAAGCCAAGGATATTGAGGGCGTGCTGCAGCTCCATAACGTCGGCGCCGTGGAAATTCGGGAGGCGCAGGTACAGCGTGCGGTCGCCGAGCTTATACGATGCGTCCACGAGCCGGCTCCAGCACTCGGTGTCCACGTCGGAGCCCGCCTCGAGCGACTCGTTCCTGCGGAATTCGGCGACGGCAGAGGCCGTGGCGGGGCCGAACTGCCGGGCATTGAGCTCGGTCGCGTCGATGGAATAGCCGAGCCCGACCAAGCGAGCCTGCACGTCCTCGACGGCCGGCCCCTGCATCCCGGTGGTGATTGGTTCCATGCTGCCTCTTTCTAGCGTCTGCATACCCCTTATAGTCTAGCAAGTTTGCGCGCCCCGCGCCCGATGGGGCGGCGCGCCCCGCTGCGTGGCGGCTTTTTCCTCGGTAAACCCACGTGCAACGTGCGGTCGAGACCGCGTGGTGCGCTCCTGAGGCCCCGTCGCAGCGCATATCAGCTGTCCTCCGATGAACAAACGACGCGAAACGAGCGGTTTATGAGGGGGTGGGCAAGTAGCCGCCAAAACGGCAACTCAACTAGCTGCGGTTTTGTTGGCGCGCACCCCCTTGCTACTCGAGGGGGTACCGATAAACCGTTCGTTTCGCTCACTTTGTGTTTGGGCGGGGACAAACGCAGCCGCGAACGCGCGCAAAATCGCGTTCGCGCTCCGCGCGTAGACGAAATCTCGACATCTTTTTGTCACCATGGGTCGTGACGCGAAGGGAGAACGCCATGCCAAGCGAGACGGATGCGAAGCTGCTGCTCATCGTCGACGACGAGCCTGCCATCGTGAACATGCTCGACGAGTATTTCCAGATGGAGGGCTATGCGACCGCCTGCGCGACGGACGCGGAGGGCGCGCTCGCGGAGGTGCGGCGCGTGCTCGAGCGCGGACGCGGCGTGGACCTGGCGCTGCTCGACGTCAACATGCCCGGCATGGACGGCTTCGGGCTGTGCCGCCGCCTGCGCGAGGTGCTCAGCTGCCCCATCATCTTCCTCACGGCGCGCATCGAGGACGCCGACCAGCTGGACGGCTTCAGTGCCGGCGCCGACGATTACGTGCTCAAGCCGTTTTCGCTCGCGGTGCTCGGTGGGCGCGTGCGGGCGCATCTTGCGCGCGAGGCCCGGCGCGACGGCGGGACGGCCTCGCGCAGCGTCTCCGTGCTCTCGGACATCACGATCGATTATGCCAAGCGCACGGTCGAGGTGCGGACGCAGCCGGCGGCGGGTGAGGGGCCGGGCGCGACGGCCGGCGGGCGCGCTAGCGTGCGGGTCGACCTCACGCGCACCGAGTTCGACATCATCGCGCTGCTGAGCAAGCACCCGGGGCGCGTGTACGACCGGGCGTTCATCTACGAGCGGGTTTGGGCGTGGGACGCGACGGGCGACCCATCCATCGTGCGCGAACACGTGCGGAGGATCCGCAACAAGTTCGAGGCGGCCGGCGCGCGGCACGAGGTGATCGAGACGGTTTGGGGCGTGGGGTACCGATGGGCGGCACGATGATGGAACGGCGGCGCGGCGCGGACGGGGGAGCGGGCGGCGCTGCGGGTACCGGCGGACGTCCCGGCCGGGCGTGGTCGCGCGTGAAGGCATGGTTCCGGAACCCCACCATCATGCGGGCGTTCTTCGGCTATGCGCTCGTGTGGCTCGTGGCAGCGAGCGCGGTGGCGCTCGTGGCCATCGACGCGCTCATGGAGGTGTACTACCGGGTCTCGGAGGAGCACCGGGCGGAGCACGCCGAGGTCAATGCGGGGCCGTACCTCTATGATGCCGCGACCGACGAGCTGCTGCGGGCGACCCCCGTCTACCTCGAGGATTCGTACGACCATATCGTATTCGTCGCCTTCGTCCACGCCGCGCGGGACGAGGCGGAGGACAGCATCGTTGCGGGCGGGTGGGACCGCGACATGCGCGTCGTGGACGCGACGATGGGGCTCTTGCGGAGCGACCTGTCGTACCGCGTGTCCGATTGGGGCGGCAACTACACCGAGGAGCAGTACCGGGCGACGGGCGGCGAGCCGTACGACCCGGATGCGACGATCCCGGTGGACGAGCTGCCCGCCTACGATGCCCGCGAGCGCGCCGCGCGCCTGCCGACGGTCGATGCGTTCGGGGCGGGCGACTTCGGGGAGGACGTGCTGCTCTCGAACGTCGCGTACTACGTGGCGCTCGACGAGGCGAGCTACCTCACGTGGCTCGATTGGGCGCTGCGGCTCACGGCTGGCATCGGGGTGCCCGTCCTGGCGTACGGCGGCCTGGCGATCCTGCTCTTCCGCAGGTTCTACCGGCGCTATATCGGCGGGCCGCTCGCGGAGCTGGGCGGGGCGGCGGAGCGCATCGCCGCGCGCGACCTCGATTTCCAGATCGAGCCGGTGCGCGGGCGCGAGCTGGGCGGGCTCGCGGCGGCCATGGAGCGCATGCGCGCCGCGCTGCTGGAATCCCAGCGGGAGCTCTGGCGCACGGCGGAGGATCGGCGCCGGCTGAACGCAGCGTTCGCCCACGACCTGCGCACGCCCGTGACGGTGCTCAAGGGCACGGTCGAGCTGGCGAGCGTGTGGGCGCGCGGGGAGGAATCGCCCGCCGGGGTCGAGGGTTCGCTCGCGGTCATCTCCGAGCAAGTCGAGCGGCTCGAGCGCTACGCGGCGGCGATGGCGCGCGTGACGAAGCTCGAGGATCGCGCCGTCAACCGCGCTCCCATCAAGCCCGCGGATGCGGTCGATGCCATCGAGCGCCAGGCCACAGCCTACGTCGCGGCGAACGGCGCCGCGTGCGGGCTGCGCTTCGCGGTGGGCGATAGCCTGCGGGCGCGGTCGCGCGAGAACGGCGGGGCGCCGCTTGAGCTCGATATGCAGGTCGTCGAAGAGGTGCTGGGCAACGTCCTCTCCAATGCCTGCGGGCACGCGAGCGCGCTCGTCACGGTCGGGCTCGACCTCGCGCCCGGCGGCGATGCGGTGCGCGACGCAGCGCCCACGCTCGCTGTCACCGTGACGGACGACGGCCCCGGCTTCTCCGCCGAGGCGCTCCATCACGGGTGCGACGCCTTCTTCAGCGAGCAGAAGTCGGCCGAGCACTTCGGCCTGGGGCTCAATGTGGCGCGCGTGCTCGCGCGGCTCCATGGCGGCGAGGTCGCCCTCGCGAACGCTCCCGAGGGCGGTGCCCGGGTGACGGTGACCTTCGCCGCGTGACGGCAGCGCTCTTGACGCGGGGCTTACCGAGGGCGAACACGCGGCAGATACGATGGATGGGGGTTTGCGATGCCACAGATGCCACAGGGAGATGCGATGACAGATGAGGTTTCGGCGGTCGCGCGCGTTGCCGGCGCGGCCTGCGCCGTCGCGATCGTCGCGGCGCTGGCAGCGGCCTGCTGGCGCTACCTGCCCGGCATCTACGCCTGGCTCACCGACCCGGCGGCGGTGCACGCCCTCGTCGCCGAGCATGCGGTGCTGAGCCGGCTCGCCCTCGTGGGCATCAACGCGCTGCAGGTGGTGCTCGCGTTCTTGCCGGGAGAGCCCGTCGAGCTCGCGAGCGGCTACGCGTTCGGCCTCGTCGAGGGCACGGTGCTCTGCCTTATCGCCTCGGTCATCGCCTCGAGCGCCATCTATTTCGCGGTGCGGCGCTGGGGCTGGCGGCTCGTGGGGAGGTTCTTCGACCGCGCGCAGCTCGAGCGCTATGCGTGGATTCGTGACACGCGCCGACTCGAGCTCGTGATGCTCGCAGTGTTCCTCATCCCCGGCATGCCGAAGGATTTCCTCACCTATTTCGCCGGGCTCACCAAGATGCGCTTCGGGGCGGTGCTCGCGATCACCACGCTCGGCCGCCTGCCCTCGGTCGTGACCTCGACGGTCGCGGCGTCGGCGCTCGGCGCGGGCGATTACGCCCTGGCGATCGCATCGGTGCTGGTAGCGGGCGCGCTCATCCTCGTCGGCGGCATCCTGTACCGCCGCCTCGAGCTCTGCGCCAAGAAATGACAAAATCCAGACAGGCTGGTTTTTATCATCCGGCACCGCGTCCAAGATGATAAAAACCAGCCTGTCTGGATTTTATCAGTTTGGAATGTATCATCCGCTAGCTCGCGCGGCTGAGGAAGAAATCGGCCATGTCGAGCAGGAGCGCGCGGCACCCCTCGTCGAGCTCGATGCCGGCGAGCGTGGTCTTCGCGCGGGCGATGAGCTGCTCCGCCACGTCGTGGGCGTAGGCGATCGACCCCGTCTCCTCGAAGAGCTCGACGGCGCGCGCGAGCACCGCCGGGTCGCTCGACCCGGAGCGCAGGATGGCCTCGACCTCGTCGTGCGCCGCGGGGTCGGCGAGCGCGTGCACGGCCACGAGCGTTCGCTTGCCCTCGGTGATGTCGGTGCGGAAATCCTTGGCGGTGTCGCTCCCCACGAGGTTGATGAGGTCGTCCTGGATCTGGAAGGCGAGCCCGGTGTCGAGTCCGAACGAGCGCAGCGCCTCGACCTGCGCCTCGCTGCCGCCGCCGATGATCGCGCCCGCGGAGAGCGGCACGGCGCCGCTGTAGTGCGCGGTCTTGAGCGTGGCCATGCGCAGGTAGTCGTCGACGCCGAGGTCGAAGCGCTCGTCGCGCACCCAGCCCAGGTCGAGCGCCTGGCCCTCGATGGTGCGCATCGTCATGGCGGTGAGCTCACGCATCACGCGCACGCGCGTGGCATCGTCGAGCACGGGGTCGTTCAGCACGGCCTCCGTGACGAGCGTGAGGTCGAGGTCGCCGCAGTTGATGGCGAGCCCCACGCCCTCGGTGAGGTAGAGGCACGGCTTCCCGCGGCGGAGCTGCCCGTTGTCGGCGATGTCGTCGTGGATGAGGGCCGCGCTCTGGAAGTGCTCGATGGCCGCCGCGCAGCTCCGGGCGCGCGCGGGGTCGCCGCCCACGGCGCGGCAGGCGATGAGGCAGATGAGGGGACGATGCCGCTTGCCGCCGTTCTCGGAGAAGGCGCGCAGGGGCGCGTAGAGGAAGCGGTCGAGGTCGTCCCCCGCAGGGCAGCCGGTGCGCTCCTCGCCGAAGAACGACGCGAGGTACCCGTCCAGGTCGGTGTGGTGCTCGGCGAGGTATGCGGCGAAGGCGTTGGGCATGGGGCTTCTCGTTTCGGTTGGCGATTCGTTTCGGGCGCGCTACGCGGCTTCGAAGCCGTCAGGGTTCTTGGACTGCCAGTTCCAGGAGTCGCGGCACATGTCGTTGATGTCGAACTCGGCCTTCCACCCCAGCTCCTGCTCGGCCTTGGTCGCGTCGCACCAGTTCGCAGCGATGTCGCCCTCGCGGCGCGGGCAGATCTTGTAGGGGATCTCGTGGCCGCAGGCGCGCTCGAACGCGTGGATCACGTCGAGCACCGAGGAACCGGTGCCGGTGCCCAGGTTGAAGATGCCCACCTCGGAGCGGCCGTTCATCCACTCGAGCGCCGACACGTGCCCGCGCGCGAGGTCGACCACGTGGATGTAGTCGCGCACGCCGGTGCCGTCGGGGGTGGGGTAGTCGTCGCCGAAGACCTGCACGAACGGGCGCTTGCCCACGGCCACCTGCGCCACATAGGGCACGAGGTTGTTCGGGATGCCCTTCGGGTCCTCGCCGATGAGGCCGGAGGGGTGCGCGCCGATGGGGTTGAAGTAGCGCAGCAGCACGACGTTCCACTCCGGGTCGGCCGTGTGCAGGTCCATGAGGATCTGCTCGATCATCCACTTCGTCCACCCGTAGGGGTTCGTGGCGGGCTTCTTGGGGTCGAGCTCGGTCACGGGCGGGTTGTCCGGGTCGCCGTAGACGGTCGAGGAGCTCGAGAAGATGATGTCCTTGCAGCCGTGGTCGCGCATGCAGGCGCACAGCGTGAGCGTGTTGCCGATGTTGTTGTGGTAGTACTCGAGCGGCTTGCTCACGCTCTCGCCCACCGCCTTGTAACCGGCGAAGTGGATGACGCGGTCGGGGTGCTCGGCCTCGAAGACGGCGTCGAGCGCAGCGCGGTCGTTGACGTCCACCTCGTAGAAGGCGAGGTTCTGCGCGGCGTCTTCGCCCACGATTTGGCGCACGCGGTCGAGGGCGACGGGGCTCGCGTTGTAGAGGTTGTCCACCACCACGACGCGATAGCCGCGCTGGAGCAGCTCGACGCACGTGTGCGATCCGATGAATCCGGCGCCCCCGGTAACGAGGACGCATGTATCTTGCGGTGTCAGTGCCTGTGCCATGGGTGACTCCTCACGTCGAATGCTGCCGCGCCGGCTGGGGCGCGCGGTGCCGGGCGTCGGTGCGCGCGGGCGGGCCCCGCCCCGTTCGCTCACCGCATCGGCGTCACTCAAAGTATAGCGTCGCCGCCCGCGGGGGTGCCGTGCCGTTTGCGCGATTATTCGACGATGTGGGCGGACATCCCCGCGCGGTGCGGTATCCTTATGGGCAGGTTGAGCATACACACAGAGATCAAACGGAGCACGTATGTCACACCGCAGCGATTTTCCCGGGGGAACCCCTATCCCTTCCGATACCCGCAACACCGCCCCTGCCGCCCCGAGCGGCTGCACGCGCCGCGACGCCATCAAGATGACGCTCGCCGCCGCGGGCCTCGCCACGCTGTTCGCGAGCCCCATCACCGCGCGCGCGACGCCGCAGGCCTCGCAGGAGACGCTCGACGCGCTCGATGACGCGCAGACGCGCCTCGACGAGGTCCAGGCGCAGCTCGACGACCTCTCCGCGCAGTACCAGGAGCTCAGCAAGAAGCAGGACGAGACCATCTCGCAGATCGAGGACGTCACGGCGCAGATCGAGGCAACCGAGGCCGAGATCGCCGAGCAGGAGGAGCAGCTCGCCGCGAAGCAGGAGGTGCTCTCCGAGCGCGTCGCGGCAAGCTACAAGAACGGCGGCAACGAGACGCTTTCCATCCTGCTTTCGGCGATGACGTTCGACGAGCTCATCTCGAACGCGTACTACGTCGAGAAGATCAACGAGGCGGACCGCGAGGTCATCGCCGAGATCGAGGAGATCCGCACGCAGCTCGAGCAGAAGCGGCAGAGCCTCGAGGACCAGAAGGCCGAGCTCGAGGAGCTCAAGGCCGCCCAGGCCGAGCAGCTCTCAGAGATGCAGCAGAAGCAGCAGGAGACCCAGGAGATCCTGAACGGCCTCGACGACGAGGTGAAGCAGCTCATCGCGAAGCGCGACGAGGAGATCCTCGCGGCCGCGCAGGCGGAGGCCGAGGCCGAGCGCCGGCGGCAGGAGGCCATGGCCGGCGGCGGCTCGAGCACGCCGCCCGTCCTGCCCGCGGCGGGAAGCGGCCAAGATTACTCGGCGGCGAGCTCCGCGCAGAAGCGCGTGGTCGATTCGTGCTACTACACCGCGTCGCCCGGCTTGGGCTGGTGCGCGGCGTGGGTGAGCTACGTGTTCTCGAACGCCGGCATCGGATCGGTGTGGGGCAACGCGTGCGATATGTACAACATGTACTGCACGAGCTCGGATAAATCCGCGCTGCAGGTGGGCATGATCATCGCCGTGTCGACGCACAACCTCACCTCGGCGGGGCGCATCTACGGGCACGTGGGCATCTACATCGGCGACGACAAGGTCATGCACAACGTCGGGCCCATCGCCACGTACGGCCTCGACCAGTGGATCAACACGTACGGCACGACGGTCACGCCGCGCTGGGGCTGGGCGCTGGGCAAGGACCTCTCGCAGATGAGCTAGCGCGGGGCACGGTGGCCGCGGCGGGGCGCGCGAGCTCGCGCCGGCGGCCGTCCCGGTACGCCGCCCGCGTCGCAGACGCTCTCGCGTCGCCCTTACCGCTGCGCGCCGCGCTGCTCCACGAGCTGCTCGACCAGGCGCGTGATCTCGGCGAGCTGCTGCTCCATGTCGTTGATCTGCTGCTCGAGCTCGCGGATGCGCCGGCGGTTACTCTTGATGCCCTCGCGGTTCACGCGCGACTGCTCCTCCACGGGGTCGGGCATGCTCAGGCGGTGCTGCTTCGCCTCGAACGATTCCTCCACGATGCGGCAGCCGTTGCGGCGCACGATGCGCCCGGGCACGCCCACGACGGTGCAGTTGTCGGGCACGTCCTTCACCACCACCGAGTTGCCGCCCACCTTGACGTTGTCGCCGAGGTGGATGTTGCCGAGCACCTTCGCCCCGGCGCCCACGGTGACGTTGTTGCCCAGCGTGGGATGCCGCTTGCCGCACTCCTTGCCCGTGCCGCCGAGCGTGACGCCCTGGTAGAGCACGCAATCGTCGCCCACGACGGTGGTCTCGCCGATGACGACGCCCATGGCATGGTCGATGAAGAAGCGCCTGCCCAGCTGCGCCGCCGGGTGGATTTCGACGCCGGTGAAGAAGCGCGTCACCTGGCTCAGCACGCGCGCAGGGCCGTGCGCGCCGTGCTCCCACAGCCAGTGCTCGGGCGTGTGCATCCATTTGGCGTGCAGGCCGGGATAGGAGAGCGCGATGACGAACCCGCTCTGAGCTGCGGGATCGTGTGTCTTCACGGTGGCTATGTCCTCGCAGACGGTGGTGATGAAGCTCATGGTTACTCCTTTGGAGCGTGTGCGGGCGCGCGGGCGGCGGCGCACCGCTGCGATGCGCATAAGTATAGCGAATTGGTAGGATTATAGGCGCAGGAATGCCTCGATGCGACGGAATGTCCGCTCGGTCGGGGGTCGCGCAGGCGGCTCGCAACCCAAAGTGAGCGAAACGAGCGGTTTATAC
>NZ_CAPF01000083.1:0-11656 GCF_000321165.1 Enorma timonensis | reverse complement strand
GACGCCCGCTCCCGCACCGCAGCCGCAAGCCGCCCCCACCCCGGCACCGCAGCCGGAAGCCGCCCCCGCCCCCGTGACCGCAGGCGGTGCCGCGAACGACGAGATCAAGGACATCCTCTCCACGATCTTCGGCGAGGGCGTCGTGTTCCCGGAGTCCGACGAGGAGTAGCCCTGCCGTCCCATCCGATGCATCGCGCGAAGCGCTGCCTGCGCCGGCCCTCCACGGCGGGTGCCCGCGCGGCGCTCGGCCGATGCGTTCGTGATACCATGTCTCGGCAACGAATCGCATGCTCAAGCAAGGGAGTTCCGCATGGCTCAGATGAATATGCAGCAGATGATGAAGCAGGCCCGCAAGATGCAGGAGCAGCTCGCGGCGGCTCAGGAGAACATCGCCCAGTCGACGGTCGACGCGTCGGCCGGCGGCGGCATGGTCAAGGTGACGGTGAACGGCGAGATGCAGATCACCTCGCTCAAGATCGATCCCGAGGCGCTTGACCCCGAGGACGTCGAGATGCTCGAGGACATGATCACCGCCGCCGTGAACGAGGCGCTGCGCGGCGTGGGCGACCTCGCGAACCGCCAGATGGGCGCCATCACCGGCGGGCTCAACATCCCCGGGATGCCGTTCTAAAGGCTGCGCGAGATGGCGAGTAATCAGGATCTGCAGCGGCTGCTCGACGAGCTGGGGCGCCTGCCGGGCATCGGCCCCAAGAGCGCGCAGCGCATCGCCTACTACCTGCTCGAGGCCGATGCGGAGGAGGCGCGCCGCCTGGCGCAGGCGATCCTCGACGTGAAGGAGCACGTCCACTTCTGCAAGCGCTGCTTCAACTACGCCACGGCGGACGAATGCCCCATCTGCATGGACGGCATGCGCGACCGCACGCGCATCTGCGTGGTGGGCGAGCCCCGCGACATCCAGGCCATCGAGCGGACGGGCAGCTACCATGGGCTGTACCACGTGCTCGGCGGGGTGATCAGCCCCATGGAGAAGATCGGCCCGGAGCAGCTGCACGTGCGCGAGCTGCTCGCGCGCCTGGGCGAGGAGGACATCCAAGAGGTCATCATTGCCACGAACCCCAACATCGAGGGCGAGGCGACGGCGACCTACCTCGCACGCACCATCAAGCCGCTCGGCATCACGGTGAGCCGCCTCGCGAGCGGCCTGCCCGTGGGCGGCGACCTCGAGTACGCCGACGAGCTCACGCTCGGCCGCGCCATCGAAGCCCGCCGCGCGCTGTGAGCCGTTGGAGTCATCGAGTCGTCGGGGACGGGTGAGACAGTGGGGACGGGTTCAAATGACTCACTGAGTCAATGGGGTTGGGTTCGTTTGTCTCGCTGAGTCATTTGAACCCGTCCCCACTGTCTCACCCGTCCCCGACGACTCGTCCCCAATGACTCAGGCCAGCATGTCCCCCAGTCGGTCGATGAAGGCCTGGTAGTCGCGGATGCCGGCGAGCTCGCGCACGTTGAGCGGGTCGATGAGGATCGACACGAGCGGGTCGAAGAGCTCATTGAACGTCGCGCGCTGCCCGCGTGAGAACGCGAGCATGATCACGAGCGACACGGTGCCGTCGCCCCACGCGACCGGCTCGTCGGGCACGAGCACGGACATGCTGCTCTCGTTCGCGTACGGCTTCATGGTGTGCGGGACCGCCACCGCGCCGAACGCCGTCGACGACAGGTGCTCGCGCTCCAGCACGTCGTCCTCGAACCCCTCGTTCACATAGCCCAGCTCAATGAGGCGCGCGGACATGGCGTGGATGATCTCCTCGCGCGTGCGCACGGGCTCGCCCGTGGCGAAGAGCTCCGGCTTGACGAGCTCGCCGAGCCGCCTCCGGAACTTCTCGCGCCGCTTGCCGCGCTGCACGCGCTCCACGGCGGCGCGTACCTGCGGCACGTCGGTGTCGTGCGGCGCGATGCCGACGTGCAGCACGGGCACGGCCGGGGCGTGCGCGATGGGGTTCGTGGTGATGATGAGGTCGGCGCCGGCGAGGTGCTCGAGCGCACGCTCCGTGGTCACGATGTTCGTGACGAGCACGTCGTCCGAGAAATGCTTGTTCAGAAACTCCTGCAGGTTCTTGTCGATGTTGTAGTACGCGGGGCAGTACAGCACCGTCTTGACCTTGCTGTTGAGCTGCTTCTGCGCTTCGATGGTGCTGCCCAGGTGGAAGGCGATGTAGGCGATCTCGTCGTCGTTGATCTGGATGCCCGTGCGCCGCTTGATGATGCCGGCCGAGCCCACCGCGGTGTCGTAGAGCAGCGGGCAGCTCGACTTGATCTCGTCCGTAAGGGGGTTGCGCGCAAACGACTCGGTGCGCGCGCGGGCGAGCAGGTTCTTGATGTGCAGGGCGAAGCGGACGTAGAACTCCTTCTCGGAGAGGTCGATGAAGTAGTACATCGAGACGTCCCCGATGATCTCGTCGACGAGCGCCAGGCAGTCGGCGTCCACGTAGCGCGAGAGGTCGTCGCCCGCGTCGGCGTTGTAGTCGAGCGTCGTGGTGCGCGAGGCCAGCAGCAGCGCGAGCTCGTATTCCTCCGATCCGCTGAACGGCACGTCGAAGTGATCCTCGAGCTTGCGGGCGATGCTCGCCGCCATGTCCGCCTCGTGCGGCTTGAGCACGCTCTCCCGCGCGCCGTCCGTCTTGGGGAGGGTCGCGTGCTGCGCGCCCTTGCCCTTGATGCGGTCGAGCGCGATGGCGATGTGCAGCACGAGGTTGATGAGCGAGTATTCGTTCACGAAGTAACGCGCCTGCTCGAGCGTCTCGGCCACGGCGTCGCGGATGAACACGGCGTCGATGTCGGGGAACGCGTGCTGGATGGTGTCGAGGCTCATGAAGTTGACGCTCGTCTCCTCGTAGAGCAGGCCGGAGAGCAGACGGCGCTTGTTCTTCTCGGTGCCCTGGATGGAGAGCAGGTCGCCGGTGTGCGAGAGCTCGAGGTCGTATTCGGCGCAGGTGCGCATCATGCGGCCGAGCTCCTTGCGCATGGTGGAGGTGGAGACGAACAGCTCCTCGCAGAGGTCGTAGATGTTGAGGGGGCCGGGGTTCTGGATGATGCGCTTGAGCGCGTACGCGCGGCGCTCCTCGCGCGTCTGCGGCGTGGGCTGGCTGAACGGCGCGCGCTCCTCCAGGGTGAGCACGGCGGGGACGGTCACGCGGTCGCAGGTGTACCCGCTGCGCCCCGACTTCACGAGCGGCTTCTCGCCCTTGTGGTTGATGCTCCCCACGCGGTTGCGCACCGTGCGCTCGGACACGCCCAGCTGCGCTGCGAGCGCCTTGCCCGAAACGGGCTCGTTGCTTTGGAACAGCGCGCGCAGAAGCTCGAGTTCCTGGTCTGTGTAGCTGGGCTGCGCCATGGGCCACCTTCGCGGGGCGGTCGTTCCGGCTCCCGGGCGCGCCGCAGCTTCCGCGCGCCGTCGTCGCCGCGGCCCACCCCTCTCGCCGCAACGCACCATAAGTATATAGACCCTATGCTTCCGCCGTGTTTCGTCTTTTGCCGCGATAGGCGGCAGAAGGCTGTTGGACGGTCGCCGGCAAACGCGGTTCTATGGTGTCGTCCCAGTACCTTCTTGTTAAGGAGGAAAGCAATGAAGAAGCTCAACGTCCTTTTGGTGTGCGGTTCCGGTGCCAGCTCGGGGTTCATGGCCGCCAACATCCGCAAGGCCGCCAAGGCGCGCGGCCTGGAGATCTCGGTCGTCGCGCGCAGCGAGTCCGAGATCGAGTCCTACGTGGATGAGATCGACGCCCTCATGGTGGGCCCGCACCTCGCCTACATCCTCGACGAGATCGACGAGTACACCCACGGCCTGCCCGTGAAGGTCATCCTCATGAAGAAGGAGTACTACTCCACCCTCGACGGCGACGCCGCCCTCGACCACCTGCTGTCCGAGATGGGCGAGGAGTAGGGTCGCGCGCACCCTCGGTGATCCGGCGAGCTGCGCGCCGTGGATTCGCAGCACGGAAAAGGGGGAATCCCCCGCGTTTTAGGAAAGGAGTGCAGGATGGAAAAGCTCATCAACTGGCTTGAGAACAGCTTCCAGCCCAAGATGAACATCGTGAACACCAATGTGTGGATCCTCACCCTCAAGGACTCCATGCTCCAGGTGCTGCCGTTCATCTTCGTCGGCTCCATCTTCTGCATGGGAACGGTGCTCGAGTCGTTCGTGACCCTGCCGTTCTCGTTCTGGACGCCCTACGGTTGGACCATGGGCCTCGTGTCGCTCTTCGTGTCCTTCCTCATCCCGTTCAACTTCTGCGAGAAGAAGCGCCTGCGCAAGAGCCGCCTCATCGCGGGTCTGACCGGCATCTCCACGTTCCTCATCTCCATCACCCCTGAGGTGCTGAGCGAGGGCGAGGCCGGCTTCGGTTCCTCCGCGCTCGGCGCCGGCGGCATGTTCTGCGCCATGATCACGGGCATCATCGTCTGCATCGTGTTCAACCTCTTCGGCAAGTTCTCCTTCTTCAAGGAGGATTCGGTCATCCCCGACTTCGTGCGCCAGTGGTTCGACGCGCTCCTGCCCATCGGCATCACCGTGTTCGCGTTCTTCGCCGTCGTCCAGATCTTCGGCGTCGACCTCTACCAGATCGCCGTCAACCTGTTCATGCCGCTGCAGGGCATCGCCAACACGTGGTACGGCTTCACGCTCATCATCTTCATCTACTGCTTCATCTACTCGATGGGCATCTCCTCCTGGGTGCTCACCCCGGTTGCTGAGCCCATCAAGCTCGCCACCATCGCCGCGAACCTCGCGCTCATCGCGTCCGGCGAGGCCACCGCTGCCAACCAGGGCATCTACACCGAGACCCTCGTGTACGTGACCTACATGTGGTGGGGCGGCATCGGCTGCACCATGCCGCTCGTGCTCGAGATGATGTTCGCTGCCAAGTCCCAGAAGCTCAAGGCCCTTGGCCGCGCCTGCATCGCGCCCGCCATCTTCAACATCAACGAGCCCGTCGTCTTCGGCACCATCGCCTGGAACCCCATCATGATGCTCCCCATGTGGATCATCGGCATCGTGATGCCGCTCCTCACCTGGTTCGGCGTCAAGGTCATCCAGTTCGCCCCGTTCAACAACATCCAGTTCGAGCTTTGGTATTGCCCGTACCCCATCGGCACGTGGATTTCCACCGGCGGTTCTATCGCGGCTATCATCTTCGTTATCATCGAGTTCCTTGTCGCTGCCGCCATCTGGTTCCCCTTCATGAAGGCGTACGACCAGCAGTGCTGCGACGAGGAGGCCGAGAAGGAAGCCAAGAAGGTTTCCGCCAAGGCCACTGCATAGCCGCTGCGTAGGAAAGGACTGTCTGCAATGGATGAAGAAACCGTTCAGAGCGCCATGAACATCATCCTCCACGCCGGTGACGCCCGCGTCGCCTGCAAGGAGGCCATGGAAGCGCTCGCCCAGTTCGACATCGAGGGCGCCCGCGCCAAGATGGAGACCGCGCACACCGAGATCACCGAGGCGCACCGTGTCCAGACCGATGCCATCCAGGGCGAGGCGCGCGGCGAGGGGAAGGGCTACTCGCTGCTCTTCACCCACGCGCAGGACACGCTCATGACCATCAACAGCGAGATCAACATCACCAAGCAGCTCATCGGCGTGTTCGACGCCTACGAGAAGCGCCTCGCCGCGCTCGAGGAGAAGCTTGGGTAGAGCCGCGGCGCAGCGCACGCGCTGCCTGCACGATCGCTTGGAACCCGGGGCGCATCTCCCCATACCCACGTCCCGGTTCTCGTAGATTCGCCCGGTACCGCACCGTCTCGGGCGCGGTGCCGGGCATTCGTCTCTCACACATGTTTCACGCACGTTCACGGGCAAGGAGGCTCGAGTCATGAACAGGGTTCCCACCGGTTTCCCCAACGACTTCCTGTGGGGCGGCGCCGTCGCCGCGAACCAGCTCGAAGGCGCCTGGGATCAGGACGGCAAGGGCTGGTGCATCGCCGACATCAACGAGTTCCGCGACGACATCGCCATCGACAAGAAGTACAACGAGGAGGTCGACTCCACCTTCGTGAAGGAGGCCATGGAGGCAACCGACCGCGTGTTCCCCAAGCGCTGGGGCATCGACTTCTACCACACCTACAAGGAGGATCTGAAGCTCCTGGCCGGCATGGGCTTCAAGACGTTCCGCACCTCCATCAACTGGTCGCGCATCTTCCCCAACGGTGACGACGCCGAGCCCAACGAGGCCGGCCTCCAGTTCTATGAGGACCTCTTCAAGGAGATCGTCAAGAACGGCATGGAGCCCATGATCACCATCTCGCACTACGAGATGCCGCTCGCCCTCACCACGAACTACCTGGGCTGGTACTCGCGCGAGACCATCGACTTCTTCACGAAGTACTGCGAGACCGTGTTCGACCGCTACGCGGGGCTCGTGAAGTACTGGATCATCGTGAACCAGATCAACCTCATCGGCCACGAGAGCTTCAACCACCTGGGCGTGGCGAGCGACCGCGTCGACGACCTCATGAGCGCCAAGTACCAGGCCGTCCATAACGAGATGGTGGCCTGCGCCCGCGCCACGAAGTACGCGCACGAGCATCACCCGGAGATGCAGATCGGCATGATGCTCTGCGGCGGCCCGGCCTACGCGGCGAGCGCCAAGCCCGAGGACCAGCTGGCCACGCTCAAGCACAACCAGATGGAGTACTTCTACTCCGACGTGCTGCTGCGCGGCACCTACCCCGGCTACGCCTACCGCTACTTCCAGGACCACGACATCCACGTCATGGTGACCGAGGGCGACCTCGAGGACCTCAAGAACACGGCCGACTTCTTCAGCTTCTCCTACTACTACACCCGCATGGTCACGAAGGAGAGCTACGAGAACGGCAACGACGCCATCCGCAACCCGGACATCCCGGCGAGCGACTGGGGCTGGTCCATCGATCCCATCGGCCTGCGCATCCTGCTCAACGAGTTCTGGGACCGCTACCAGAAGCCCATCTACATCACCGAGAACGGCATCGGCGCCTACGACACGGTGGAGGAGGACGGCTCCATCCACGACACGTATCGCATCGATTACCTGCGCGCCCACCTCGAGCAGGTGCGCGAGGCCATCGAGGACGGCGTCGACGTGCGCGGCTACTACGCGTGGGGCCCGATCGACCTCGTGAGCTGCTCCTCGTCCGAGATGAGCAAGCGCTACGGCTTCATCTACGTCGACCTCGACGACTACGGCCATGGCACCGGCAAGCGCTCCCTCAAGGACAGCTATGCCTGGTACAAGAAGGTCATCGCCTCGAACGGCGCGGACCTGGCGTAAGGTTTTACCGCCCTGCGGCTCCCGGTGGGCTGCGGGGCGGCTCGATGACCGTGATAAAAAGGTGTCAGTCACCTTTTTATCACCACCTCCAGAAAGGGGTTTCCATGTACGCGAAGACCACGACGGTTGAGAACGCGAGCGGGCTGCATGCCCGTCCGGCGGCGGTGTTCACCAAGAAGGCGAGCGAGTTCGCATCGAAGATCACCGTGAAGCGCCTCGACACCGAGGCGACGTGCGACGCCAAGTCCGTCCTCATGCTCATGGGCATGGGCATCGGCTCGGGCACGCAGGTCGAGATCTCGGCCGAGGGCGACGACGAGCAGGCGGCCGTGGACGCCCTCGTCGAGCTCGTCGAGAGCGGATGCGGTGAGTAGCGGCCGCGCTACCGCCACCCCAAGCAGCTTTCTGCGCACGTGGAGCCCGGAGGTGGCGAAGGCCCTTCTGGGCTCCGCTGTCATGGCGCTCGGCATCTGCCTTTTCGTGGCCGTCGAGCTGGGGAGCGACTCGATCGACGTGCTGCTCGACGGCATGAGCCGCACGTTCGGCATCACGCTCGGCCAGGCGCAGCTCATCTTCACGGTGGCGACGACCATCGTCGCGTTCATCGTGAACCGCAGCCGCGTGGGCGTGCTGAGCGTGGTGGGCGGCATCATGACGAGCCAGCTCATCGATTTGTTCAACATCTGGATCCTGCCGATGGACCTCGCCGCGCAGGGCCTCGCGCTGCGCGTGGCGGCGCTCCTTGCGGGGCAGGTGTGCCTGAGCGCCTCGTACGCGATGCTGCAGGCGGTGCGCAACGGCATGAACGTGACGGACGCGATCGCCCAGAAGCTCGGCAGCGTGCTCCCGGGCGGATACGCCGTGTGGCGCACGGTCATCGACGCCGCGTGCCTCGTGGGCGGCATGCTCATCGGGGGCGTGTTCGGCGTGGGCACCGTGCTCTTCGTGCTCGTGAACGGCAGCCTGGTGAAGTTCTTCGCGCGCCTGCTCGCCCGGGTGGGCTTCGGCGCGCGCCCGGAGGCCGAGCGCGCCTGACGCGGCGCCGGGGAGCCGGGCTCTCGCAGCCGCCACTGCTGGGACGCGGCTGGCCGAGGGTCCGTCTCCCCCGCGCCGCGTGTCCGGCGGGTTCAAACGAGGGGCGCGTCGGGTAAACCTGGCGGCAGCCCGCAGTCATATGACTCTACGCCATTAGGCTACTTTACCGAGAGTAGGCTTTATCGCGAGCAAGCCGTATCACCTCTGCTATGGGGCATGATGGGTTCGCTGCGGCCGCCCGGGTCATCAGGTAATTCCCTTCCATCGCGAGCTTCGTCAGCGTCTCCGGTGGACACGAGGGGTTTTCGGCGACTATCTCGCGCACATATGGATCCTCATCCTCTGCGAGCCGCGCGAGAAGTTCCGGCGGACACGAGGGAGTTTGGGCTATATCAATCGGGTACAAGTTCCAACGCTCCACGACTCGTGTGAACAGGTCCGGGGGACATGTGGGGTTCTGAACAATCGCCAACCACACATCCGGTTCCGGCTCCTCTGCGAGCTTCTCGAGCACGTCCGGCGGGCACAAGGGGTTCCTAGCGACCCCCTCGAGCACAAACCGGTCTTCGCTCATCGCGAGTCTTGTCAGCGTCTCCGGCGGCCATGAGGGATTCCCGGCGCATACTGCACGCACCTCCCAGCTCTCGTCCTCCGCGAGCATCGCGAGCAGATTCGGCGGGCACGAGGGGTTCCTAGCGACCCCCTCGCGCACATATGGATCCTCATCCTCTGCGAACCGCGCGAGAAGTTCCGGCGGACACGCGGGATTCCAGACGCATGCCTGGCGCACATTCTGATCCTCGTCCGTCGCGAGCTCAGCCAGCGTCTCCGGCGGGCACGACGGGTTCACGGCGACTGCCTTGCGCACATCCCAGCGACAGTCCATCGCGAGCTCAGCCAGCGTCTCCGGCGGGCACGACGGGTTCCCCGCACATGCCTCGCACGTTGAGTGCTGCAAGGAATACTCCACGAGCTCCTCCAGCGTTTCCGGCTGCCATGAGGGATTCTCAGCGCGCGTTTCGTGGGTATACGTTGCGAGTTCCGCGAGCAGGTCCGGCGGACATGAGGGGTTCCCGGCGCACAGCTTCAGCTTCTTCCAGGAGTCGCCCTCAAGGGTCTCCATGCCGTGCGACCATGCGCAGAGCGCGTCCTCAGCCATCTGCTTCAACGCTTCTGGCGGGCACGAGGGGTTCCCAGCGACCGCCCTGCACATCCACGTGTCCTCGTCCGTCGCGAGCTCAGCAAGCACTTCCGGCGGGCACGACGGGTTCGCAGGGATGCTGTATTTCAAATCACGGATGAGCGGGAGCAAGAAGGGGTCTAAGTCTAGGAAGTCTCGGACGATCTCGCTTTCGTTAGATGTCTCCTGCGCGGCGGCCATGATTCCTCCAAGTCAACGATCAGCTCGCTACGGGTCTGATGTAATTTTATGCATGCCAAACAGAGAATTTCTCCGAGTGCTCGCTAGACGCCGAGCAGCTTGCGCTTCGCGGCGGCGAACTCTTCGTCGCCGAGTGCCCCCTCCCTGTGGAGTCTGGCAAGCCGCTCGAGCTCGTCCACAAAAGATGCGTCCGTTCTTCCAGCGAGCTCAGGCGAGGGGCTCGTCGGGTGAACCTGGTTCTCGGCAGTCCGGGGCCATCTGGCTCTATCCTGCCGAGCTTCATCGAGAGTAGGCTTTACCGAACCGAACCGAGAGCAGAATTTATCGAGAACAAGCCGCATAACCTCTGCTATGGGGCACGAGGGGTTCATTGCGGCCTTCGGGCTCACCCAAGGATCCTCGTTCACCACGAGTCTCGCCAGCACCTTCGGCGGACACGAGGGGTTTTTGGCGGCCGTCTCGCGCACAACTTGACTCTCGTCCTCAGCGAGCCGCGCAAGCAGGTCCGGCGGACACGAGGGGTTCTTGGCGACCGCCCTGCGCACGGCTTGGCTCTCGTCCTCAGCGATCCGCGCAAGCAGGTCCGGCGGGCACGAGGGGTTTTCGGCAACCGCCCCGCGCACCCACTCGTCCTCGTCCTCAGCGAGCCGCGCGAGCAGGTCCGGCGGGCACGAGGGGTTTTCGGCAACCGCCCCGCGCACCCACTCGTCCTCGTCCTCCACGAGCGCCGCGAGCAGGTCCGGCGGGCACGAGGGGTTCGCGACGACCGCCCGGCGCACATCCCGGTCCCCGTCCTTTGCGAGCTTCTTGAGTAGATCCAGGGGACACGAGAGGTTACCGGCGCATGCCTTGCGCACCCATCCGTCCTCGTCCGCCGCGAGCACCGCGAGAAGTTCCGGCGGACACGAGGGGTTTCTGGCGACCGACCCGCGTACGGCGTGACTCTCGTCCTCAGCGAGCCGCGCAAGCAGGTCCGGCGGACACGAGGGGTTCCGGGCGCATGCCTCACGTACATTCTGATCCTCGTCCCTCGCAAGGACTGCCAGTGTCTCCGGCGGGCACGAGGGTCTTGCGGCGACCGCTTGGCGCACCCACCCGTCCTCGTCCGTTGCGAGTCCCGCGCGCAGGTCCGGCGGGCACGAGGGATTCCCGGCGACCGCCCGGCGCACATCCCGGTCCCCGTCACTCGCGAGCACCGTCAGTGTTTTCGGCGGGCACGAGGGGTTTTCGGCAACCGCCCCGCGCACCCACTCGTCCTCGTCCTCCACGAGCGCCGCGAGCAGGTCCGGCGGGCACGAGGGGTTCGCGACGACCGCCCGGCGCACATCCCGGTCCCCGTCCTTTGCGAGCTTCTTGAGCAAATCCGGCGGGCACGCGGGGTTCCCGGCGCACAGCGTCAACGTTTGCCAGGAGTCGCCCTCCATCTCCTCCGCGCCGTGCGACCACGCGTAGAACGCGTCCTCCGCAATCTGCTTCAGCGTTTCCGGCGGGCACGAGGGGTTCTGGGAGAGTTCCCAACGAATTACCAGATCTTCCTCAGTCGCAAGCTTCGCCAGCACCTCCGGTGGGCACGACGGGCACGCAGCAATGCAGGATTTCAAAGCACAACTGAGTTCGCCCTTAGTAGAGACGAGATTTAGGAAGTATCGGACGATCTGGCTTTCGTAAGATGTCTCCTGCGCGGCGGTCATGATTCCTCCAAGTCGACGATCAGCTCGCTACGGGTCTGATGTAATTGTATCCATGGAAGATCCGGCTCATGTCGCGCGCCGCGCCGGCGCATGCGCCCGCTCACGGTCGAGCCTTCGAGGTGGCCGCGCTCTTCTAGCTCGCCGCGTGGCGTTTGGGCATTGCTATGGATCTTCGGGGTTTCGAGCGAACGTAAAGATCAGCGGGGCGTAGCGGAACGGTGCCCCGCCGCCCTTCGCGCACAAAGTTGTCGCTTTTACACGCGAAGCGCTTTCGTAAA
>NZ_CAPF01000084.1:0-3030 GCF_000321165.1 Enorma timonensis | reverse complement strand
CGCCTCGAGCCCCATGGCGCCCAGGATCGCGGCGGCCCCGCCGGCGACGGCGAGCGCGCTCACGACGCCCACCACCGCCCGGCGCGCCTTGGGCGACCTGCTGCCCAGGTAGCCCTCGGCCGGGTCGAGCTCCCACACGCGCCGGCGGCCGCCCTCCTCGGCGCCCTGTTCCGCATCCTCCGTGTCGTCGGACGTGAGCTGCGCGATGATGCGCGCCAGGCTCCGCCGCCCCTCGCGCGGGCTGCCCAGGCCGGGCAGGAACCAGTCGCCGAACTCCTGCATCGACGCCATGCGCTGCGCGGGGTCGGGGTCGAGGGCGCAGAGCAGCGCCTCCTCGGCGTTCTCGGGGATGTCAGCGAGCAGGCTCGAGGGGTAGATCACGCCCTTCTCGATGCGCCTGAGGGAATCCGCCGGGGTGCCGGCGCGGAACGGCGCGGTGGCGCAGAGCGACTCGTAGAGCACGGCGGCGAGCGAGAAGATGTCGCTCCGCTCGTCCACGACCTCGCCGCGCAGCTGCTCGGGCGGCATGTAGCCGATCGTCCCGCCGCGTGCGCCGCCGAAGCCCGCGGCGCTCGTGAGCGTGGCCATGCCGAAATCCGTGAGCTTCACATGTCCGTTGTGGTCGATGAGCACGTTGGCGGGCTTGATGTCGAGGTGGAGCACGCCGTTCTCGTGCGCGTGGGCGAGCGCCTGGACGAGGGCGTCGGCGATGGCGGCGCACTCGTCGTAGGTGAGGGAGCTGCCGTCCACGCCGGAGAGGAACTCCTCGAGCGACATGCCGTCGATGTACTCCATGACCAGGTAGGCGTACTCGGCGTCGTAGGTGAAGTCGATGACCGAGACGATGTTGGGATGCTGGAGCATGCTCGCCGTGCGCGCCTCCGCGAGCGCCGCGGCGCGGGTGCTCTCGGGCGTGGTGCTCAGCTCGGCGGCGAGCGGGATGCGCTTGATGGCCACGCGGCGCTGGAGGCGGGTGTCCATGCACACCTCGACCGAGCCGAAGCCGCCCGTGGCGCGCGTCTCGATGGGGCGGTAGCGCTTGAGCAGCGACGACGCCATGGCGCCGGGCGCGGGAACCGCCTCGGGCATGCGGTGCGTGACGGCCGCCCCCGGCGCGGGCGCGACGGTGCGGCGCGATGGGTTGTGGTGCGAGAACAGCGGCATGCTCGTCCTTGGTGCGTTTATGGTGCGTTGATACAATCCATGATAAAACCCAGACAGGCTGGATTTTATCATGTTTCGAAGCCCCGCCCGCGCCGCGCGCGAGAGGGTATCATGGTGGCACCGAGACGATGCGAGGAGGGGGCGCCGCACATGCCGAACGAAGCCAGCACGGGCAGCGACGCAGGCGCGGACGCCGCCCGGCTCGCCGCGTACGAGGCGTTCGCCGCCGGCACGCGCGCGGAGCTCGCGGACGTCACGGCGCGCATGGACGAGCTCAAGGCCGCCGGCAAGGTGAAGTCGGCCACGTACCGGCAGCTCTTCGCGACGCGCGCCACGCTCAAGGATATCGATCGCCGCCTGCGCGAGCGCGGATTGTAGCATGTAAAATAACCCCAGTGACTTTTTTACATCGCTCAGGTCGAGGGTGTGTGAGTCGTCGCGGATCACTCAGCGATGTAAAAAAGTCACTGGGGTTATTTTACATATGGGATGAGGAGAGGTTCGATGGAGTCGCTCTATAGGAAGTACCGCCCGCTCACGTTCGAGAGCGTCGTGGGGCAGCAGCACATCGTGTCCACGCTCGAGCACGCCGTGACCGAGGGGCGCCTGTCCCACGCGTACCTCTTCTGCGGCCCGCGCGGCACGGGCAAGACCACCATGGCGCGCATCCTGGCGAAGTCGCTGCTCTGCCAGGGCTCCGAGGCCGCGCGCGCCCAGGGCGCGGCGGGGTGCCTGCCGGACGGCACGTGCCCCGAGTGCCAGGCCATCGCCGAGGGCACGCACCCGGACGTCTACGAGCTCGACGCCGCGAGCCGCACCGGCGTGGACAACGTGCGCGAGGAGATCATCGGCTCGGTGAACTTCGCCCCCGTGCGCGGCGCGTACAAGGTCTACATCATCGACGAGGTGCACATGCTCACCACGGCGGCGTTCAACGCGCTGCTCAAGACCCTCGAGGAGCCGCCCGCGCACGTGGTCTTCGTGCTGTGCACGACCGACCCCCAGAAGATCCCCGAGACGATCCTCTCGCGCTGCCAGCGGTTCGACTTCCACCGCATCGGCAACGAGGACATCGTGGGCCGTTTGCGCTTCATCTGCGAGCAGGAGGGCTTCACGTTCGACGACGACGCCCTCGAGATCGTGGCCAAGCACGCCCGCGGCGGCATGCGTGACGCGCTCTCCACGCTCGAGCAGCTCTCGGTGTTCGGCAACGGCGCGGTGCGCTCGGCCGACGCGCGGGCGCTTTTGGGCGAGGTGTCCGGCACGGTGCTCTCGCGCTTCAGCCACGCGCTCGCCTCGCGCGACGTCGCGACCCTTTTCGCGCTCGTGAAGGAGCAGGTCGATGCCGGCGAGGATCTCATGGAGCTCACGCGCGACCTCGTGGCGCACGTCCGCGACGTGTACATGGTCTACGTGGCCGGCGCGCGCCCCGAGCTCATCGAGGGCACGCCCGAGGAGGCGGCGGCGCTCGCGGAGGAGGCGGGGCTGTTCGGCAGCGGCGACCGGCTGTCGCGCGTGCTCATCGTGCTCGACGACGCCGCGCTCGAGATGCGCTCCGCCGCCGACATGCGCCTCGTGCTCGAGATCGCGCTCACGCGGCTCGCGCGCCCCGAGTCCGACCTGACGCTCGAGGCGCTCGCCGAGCGCATCGACGCGCTCGAGAAGCAGGTGGCGCGGGGGATCCCCTCGGCCCCGCTGAGCGCTCCGGACATGGCGGCGCTCGTGGGCGCGGGCACGGCGCACGCGGCGGCTGAGCACTCGGCCGAGTCGGCGGGGGGTGCTGAGAAGGTGGCGGCTGCGGCGGCTGCCCCGGCGGTTTCCGAGCCGGTGAAGTCGGCTGAGGAGCCGCGGGCCGCGAGCGCGCCG
>NZ_CAPF01000085.1:0-12097 GCF_000321165.1 Enorma timonensis | reverse complement strand
TTTCGCTCATTTTGTGTTTTGGAGGACGATTTCGCGCGCCCGCAGCTCACGTCGCGCCGCAAACGGCCGCTTCCGCCTCCGCTGTGCCTACCGCTCCGGCCTGCGGTCCTTGTACTTCTCGGTGTAGCCCTCGATATGCAGGGTGCAGGCGATGATCTCCTTGATGACCTCCACGGGCACATCCCGGTGCGAGCGGATGTACAGAATGAGCCCGCTGATGAGCACGTAGAACGTCTCGAAGACGTTGTCGATGAGCACCTCGTGGTATTGGGCGAAATCGACGACGGTCGACTCGCACATGTAGCGGGCGCAGCGCTCGGCCACGCGGTTTACGAACGCGGTGTAGAGCACGGCGTCGCCGCCCACCGTGATGGAGCCGGAGATGCCCGGCATCTCGAGCACGAGCGTCTTGAGCAGCTCGGAGATGCTGTCGAGCGCGCCCTCGATGTCGCCGAAGACGCGGTGCTCGTTCCAGGTGCGCAGCCGGTCGATGAATGCATCGATGGTGTAGTCGAGCGCCGCGTTGAGCGCGTCCTCCTTGTTGGGGAAGTAGTGGTAGAAGAGCGAGCGCGTGCAGCCGACGCGTTTCGAGACGCTCGAGACCGAGAGCTTGCCGATCCCCTCCTGCGCGCAGACGTCGATGACGGCCTGGAGGATCTCCTCGCGCCGGGCGTCGTAGGAATGGCGCGAGGCGCGCGTGCGTTTCATCGATTCGGTCATGGTCGGCTCCGCTCTCGAGAGAATATGCACGTATACGCATAGTTTGCGCCAGTATTGACAACTCGTCAACATATACATTGACGAAAGGGCAAATATTGTCTATCAAACGGCGGGGAGGCCCCGTGCGCCCGGCGTGCCTATAATGGGGTGCATGGCGGAGGTATCGGTGGGCCGCACGCTCCGTTCCGGCCCCCATGCTGCGGTAAGGAGGATCCCCGTGGATTCAAGACTCGAGCCCCTGTTCACGCCCTGGAAGATCGGTTCCTGCGAGATCAAGAACCGCATCGTGCTCACGTCGATGGGCGGTACGGACCTCTTCGGCTGGATGGAGAAGAACCACTTCGACAAGGTGGGTGCGCGTTTCATCATGGAGGTCGCGAAGAACAACGTCGGCCTCGTGCTGCCGGGGTGCCAGCCCGTCTACAACCCCATGTTCGGCCAGTGGCTCCACAAGAACAAGAAGATGTACCGCGACCTCGCGAAGTGGATGCCCGAGCTCCACAAGACGGGCGCGAAGCTCTTCGTGCAGCTCACCGCCGGGTTCGGTCGGTCGTTCACCATCAGCGACATGATGGAACAGCTTTACGTGAACCCCGTGCTGCGCAAGCTCTCCAAGCCGGTCATGGACCTCGAGAAGATCTGCGCCTCGGCGAGCCCCGCGCCCAACCGCTGGTCCGACCACGTGCCGTCGCGCGAGATGACCGTGCCCGAGATCCACGAGTTCGTGGAGGCGTTCGCGGAGTCCGCGCGCCTGCTCAAGGAGGCCGGCGTCGACGGCGTCGAGGTGCACGCCGTGCACGAGGGCTACCTGCTCGACCAGTTCACCCTGCCGTACGTGAACCACCGCACCGACGAGTACGGCGGCTCGTTCGAGAACCGCTACCGCTTCGCGGTCGAGATCGTCCAGGCCATCCACGCGGCCTGCGGCGACGACTTCCCGGTGTCGCTGCGCTACAGCGTGGTGTCCAAGACGAAGGGCTTCCGCGAGGGCGCGCTGCCGGGCGAGGAGTACACCGAGGTCGGCCGCGACATGGAGGAATCCGAGCGCGCCGCGCGCTACCTTGAAGACGCGGGCTACGCGATGCTCAACTGCGATAACGGCACCTACGACGCCTGGTACTGGGCGCATCCGCCCATCTACATGCCCGAGAACTGCAACCTCGAGGATGTGGAGCACATCAAGCAGTTCGTCGACATCCCCGTGGTGGCGGCCGGCAGGCTCGACCCCTTCGTCGCGGCGGAGGCCATCAAGGAGGGCAAGCTCGACGGCGCCGGCTTCGCGCGGCAGTTCCTGGCCGACCAGGAGTGGGTCACCAAGCTCATCGAGGATCGCCCGGAGGACATCCGCCCGTGCATCCTGTGCCATAATGGCTGCTTCAACATGGCGCACTACAAGGGCGTCGCGAACGACCAGGACCTGGCCGACAGCCTGCACCTGTCGCGCTGCGCCGTGAATGCGGAGACCATGCAGTGGGACAAGCACCACATCAAGCCCGCGACGACCCCGCGCACGGTGCATATCGTGGGCGGCGGCATCGGCGGCATGGAGGCGGCGCGCGTGCTCAAGCTGCGCGGCCACAAGCCGGTCATCCACGAGCGCGCGGGCGAGCTCGGCGGCACGTTCATCGCGGCGAGCGCCGAGTCGTACAAGGGGAAGCTCCGCGACCTGCTGGCGTGGTATCGCCGGCAGATGGAGGAGCTCGGCATCGAGGTGCACCTGAACGACGAGGTCAAGAGCGTCGAGGAGTTCGGCGGCGAGCCGGTCATCGTGGCGACGGGCGCTGTGCCGCGCATCATGCGGAGCGTTCCGGGCTTCGAGCGCATGGTCGAGGCGTGCGACTACCTCACCGGCACGCCGGTGGGCGAGACGGTCGCGGTCATCGGCGGCGGCCTCACCGGCTGCGAGATCGCCTACGAGCTCGCGCTCGAGGGCAAGAAGCCCATCATCGTGGAGATGAAGGACGACCTCATCGCCCAGAAGGGCGTGTGCCTGGCGAACAGCTCCTACCTGCGCGAATGGTTCGCCCTGCACAAGGTGCCGGTCTATCTGGAGACGACGCTCGCCGAGGTGCGCGACGGCTCGATCGTGTGCCGCGGCAAGGACGGCGCCACGTTCGAGGTGCCGTGCGATTCGGTGATCGGCTCGGTGGGCTACGTGAGCGCCCCGCTCGCGCCGCGCGGTAAGAACGTGCAGCTCGTGGGCGACTGCGCCCAGGTGGGCAACCTCCGCACCGTCATCTGGAGTGCCTACGAGGCCGCGATGCGCATCTAGCTCATGCATCGGCCCGGGTTCGCGCAGAGCCCGGGTCGCTTGCTGTTCACCCCCGCTTCCACCCGGGAGCATCGACCAGAAAGGAGCCCCATGCAGCACACCATGCAGCTCACCGCGGAACAGGAGGCGATCCTCGAGGGCGTGCACGGCGACACGCTCGCCCGCGTGATGGAGACCCTCGTGCGCTACGGCGAGATCTTCGGCGCCACGAAGATGGTGCCTGTGACGAGCAGGTACAACCACCTCGTCACATCGTTCGGCCTGAAGGCGCTCACGCCGGTCTACGACCTCATGGACCAGCTCATCCGCGCCGGCGCGGTCTCGAAGCAGCAGTTCTCGGCCGACCCGCGCCCGCTCGACCCCGCCGTGCCGAGCAACCTCCTGCAGAACCTCGTGTTCAAGAAGTTCATGTACTCCAAGCAGGACTTCTACGAGGGCCAGCTGCAGAAGCTCGGCCTCATGCAGAAGGACGCCTTCACCTGCACCTGCTACATGGACGAGGTGGGCAACACGCCGGCGCTCGGCGAGGTGCTCAGCTGGTCCGAGTCGTCGGCCGTGGTGTACGCGAACTCTGTGCTGGGCGCGCGGTGCAACCGCAACTCCGGCATCATCGACCTCATGGGCTCCGTGGTGGGCTTCGTGCCGTACTTCGGCCTGCTCACCGATGACGGGCGCCGCGCGGACTGGGTCGTGGAGATCCGCACCACCAAGAAGCCCGAGGCGCAGCTCCTGGGCTCGGCCATCGGCATGAAGGTCATGGAGGACGTGCCCTATATCGTGGGGCTCGACCGCTGGCTCGGCGAGCTCGACGACGACGCGCGCGACTACCTCAAGGACTTCGGCGCGGCGACGGCCTCGAACGGCGCCGTGGGTCTCTACCACGTGGAGGGCATCACGCCCGAGGCGGTGCGCGACGGGCGCAGCCTCGTGCGCGAGGGCGCGCAGACCTATGTGATCGACGACGCCGAGCTCCAGCGCGTGTACGACGGCTACCCCATCGTGTGGAAGAAGCGCGACGCCGCGCCCAAGCTCTGCTTCATGGGCTGCCCGCACATGAGCCTGAACCAGCTCAAGGCCTGGACGGACAAGATCGAGGCCGGGCTCGCCGCCTCGGGGCGCGAGCGCGTGGCGGTGCCGACCGTCTTCACGGCGGCGCCCGCGGTGGTCGAGCGCTTCAACGAGACGCCGTACGCGGCGCGACTCGCCGCGACGGGCGTGATCGTATCCTACATCTGCCCGCTCATGTACATGAACAACCCGCTGTGCGGCAGCATGCCGGTCATCACGTCGAGCAACAAGCTGCGCACGTACACGACGGCGCGCTACTACACCGACGACGAGATCCTGGAGCAGATCACCGGCTGCGCGGACGGCGCGTCCGTGGCGGCATCGGTGGCGAAGCGCGATGGCTCGGAGTCCGACGCGAAGGGAGGCGATCGCTGATGCGGGAGTTCAAGGGACGCGTGATTTCCCCGGGCGAGACGAGCGCCGAGGCCGTGGTGAGCCATGGCGGGCTGAACACGCTGGCGTCGTTCCAGAAGGCGCTGCAGTTCGGCGACAAGAAGGCGACGTGCGGCGACCAGAACAACCCGGATCTGTACGGCAAGCAGATGGCCGGGCGCGCGCTGTGCCTGCCGCAGACGATCGGCTCCACGACGGGCGGGCTCGTGCTGTACTGCGCGTGCGCCATGAAGCGGCAGCCCGCGTGCATGCTGTTCTCTGAGCCCATCGATTCGCTGGCGGCCGCGGGTGCGGTGCTCGCGGACGTGTGGCTGGACGACGTGTCCATGCCGGTGGTGGATTCGCTCGGCGAGGAGTTCCTGGCGTATGTGCAGGATGGCATGACGATCACCGTGCGCGAAGGCGGCGTGGTCGAGGTCGCGTAGGCGGCGCGGCGGGTGGTTTCGGGCTCGCGGAGGCCTGGTGCACGGCGTTCGAAGAGGCATTCGGAAGGGTGGCGTGCACAAACGGCGCGAAACGAGCGGTTTATGCGGGGGTGCCCGAGTAGCCGGCGAAACCGCAAGCTCGTTACCTGCGGGTTTGCTGGCGTGCAGCACCTTGCTACTTCCGGGGTGCCGGATAAACCGTTCGTTTCGCGCCGTTTGTGCGCGGAGTGGTTCCGGAGGGTTCGGGAAGGCGCCGATTCGGCAGGGTGTGCACCGTTCGGTGGCGTGTGAGTGGGCGCTTGCGCCCTATGTTGCGCCCTATGCGGGCAGCGCCTCTACCTCGCTATCGTGGCTGCGCCGTTCTGCTAGAATGAGGGAACGTGCCTCCGTAGCTCAGGGGATAGAGCACCGCTCTCCTAAAGCGGGTGTCGTGCGTTCGAATCGCACCGGGGGCACCATCGAATATGTGCAGGCCAGAGGCTGTGTTTGCCTCTGGCCTGTTTTTCGTTTCGGCGGGAGATCGCACAACGTTCCGGAAAATCCGGGCCGGAAATCCGCAAACGCCGGGCTTCGAGTATTGTCCCCACGGCCTCCTATGATAAGAACAAGCGTTCGATATGCATGCGGAGAGGGGCTGGCGTTGCCGCCGAGGGGGATTCGGACATACGTTGACGTTGTCATCCGCGTGAGCGCCGACGGCACCGAGCTGCCCCGCGCCATCGTACTGCCCGACGGGCGCGCGTTCGAGGTGACCCGCGTGACGTCGAAGAAACGCCTCCAAGGTGGCTGGGTGTTCGCGATCCAGATCGGCGAGCACGTGACGAGCCTCTACAAGGATGCGGCTGGCTGGAGCGGCGAGCGCTGGTTCGTGGTCATGCGCGTCGCGCGCGAGGGGTGAGACCGCGCCCCATGCGAGCCCGTGGCGCGCCCCACATCGTCGCGGCAGCCCATGAAAACGGCGGGCACCCCTCGTTGGAGTGCCCGCCGCTCAATGTGCGCATCGCGCGCGCCATCTGCCGCCGGCCAGATCAAGCCGTGCAGGCGGCGCTAGCTCGTCTCTTCGCCCTCGCCGGTCGTCGGGGAGTCGGGCGAGGTCGGCGACGTGGGCGAATCCGGGGTATCCGGCTCGGGTTCCGGCTCAGGCTCGGGGCCCTCGGAGATGTAGATCGTCACGGTGCTGCCGGGTTTCGCCTGGCCGGTGGGATCCTGGCTCATGACGTAGCCGGCCGCATAGCGGCTGCTGTACCCGCCGGGAACGGAGTTCACCGAGAAGCCCGCCTCGGACAGCATGTTCGTGGCCTCGGCCTCGGTGTAGCCCACGACGCCCGGGATGTTCTCGGCGTCAGGGCCCGTGGACACCTTGTACGTCACCGTCGAGCCCTCGTCGACCTCCTCGCCGGCGGCGGGGTTCTGGTCGAAGACCTTGCCCTCCTCGGCGTCGTTCGCCTCGGTGACGGGGTGCCCGGTGAGCCCGGCCTCCTTGAGCAGCTGCTCGGCTTCCTCCTGCGTGCGGCCGCTCAGGCTCGGCACGGTCGTGGTCTTGGTCTCCGGGCCGCGCACGACGGTGATGTCGATCTTATCGCCCTTGTGCACGGAGCGACCCTCGCCCGGCGTCTGGTCCATGATCTCGCCGACCTCGTAGTCGTCGCTGTAGCCGGGATCGATGTTGCCCAGCTCGAGGCCGTACTTCTCGAGCTCGTCCTCGGCCTGCTGCTGCGTCATGCCCAGCAGGTTGGGGGCGGGGAACTCCTCGCCGCCCGCGCCGAGGGCGTTCATGGCGATGAACGCGATGACGCCGATCACCGCGATGGCGCCGATGATGGCGGCGGCGATCTTCGCCCCGCGCCCGCGCTTGGGCTCGGGCTCGTACGAGCCCTGGCCGCCGGACACGCTCGAGCGCCCGCCGGCGCCGCCGCGCACCGTGGTGGCGCCCAGGTCGGCCGGGCGCGCCATGGCTTGCGTCTTGTCCGTCATGACGCGCGTCTCGGTCGTGCCCGCGCCGCCCACGCCGCCGATGGCGCCGGCCGCGAGCACGCGCGTGGGCTCCGGGACGTCCACCTGCCTGCCGGCGAGGTAGGCGTTGAGCGCCTGGCGCAGCTCGTCGGCCGACTGGAAGCGGTTCGCGGGGTCCTTCTCCATGCAGCGCAGGATGATGCGCTCGAGGTTCGCGTCGATGGCGGGGTTGAGCTGCGAGGGGGGAACGGGCAGCTCGTTCATCTGCTTCACCGCGACGGAGATGGCGTCCTCGCCGTCGAAGGGCACCTGGCCGGTGGCGCACTCGTACATCACCACGCCGAGCGAGTAGATGTCGGACGTGGGGCCGAGCTCCTGGCCGCGCGCCTGCTCGGGGCTCACGTAGTGCGCGGTGCCCAGGACGTTGTTGTCCTGCGTGAGGTGGCTGTTCTTGGCGCGCGCGATGCCGAAGTCCATGACCTTGATGTTGCCGTCGGGCAGCACCATGATGTTCTGCGGCTTGATGTCGCGGTGGATGATCTCGTGCTTATGGGCGACGGAGAGCGCGCCGCAGATCTGCGAGCCGATCTGCGCGACCTTCTTGGGGTCGAGCGCCCCGTGGCTGCGGATGCCGCTCTTGAGGTCCGTGCCGCGCAGGTACTCCATGACGATGTAGTACGTGTCGCCGTCCTTGCCCCAGTCGTAGATGCCCACGATGTAGGGGCTCTGGAGGCCGGCCGCCGCCTGCGCCTCCTGCTTGAAGCGCGCGGCGAACGTGGCGTCGGCCGCGTACTGCGGCAGCATGATCTTGATGGCCACGGTGCGGTCGAGCACCTGGTCCTGCGCGCGGTACACGGTGGCCATGCCGCCCGAGCCGACCTTGTCCTTGATGAGGTACCTTCCCCCGAGGACCTGCTGTTGCATCGTTACTCCTCACAAACCTTGCATCGTACGAGTGAACCTGGGAAACGGGAGCGGCGCGTCACGATCCCTGCGCCGCGAGGGCGGCGGCGAGCACCGTGCCCGCCGCCGCGGCAGCCGAGCTGCCGTCGCTCGAATAATCCTCGATCACCACCGAGATGGCGACCGTCGGGTTGTCATAGGGGGCGAAGCCCACGAACGTGGAGTTCACCTGGGACGCGGTGGCCTCGGCCGTGCCGGTCTTGCCGGCGACCTGCACGCCGGAGACCTGCGCGGCGCTACCGGTGCCGCCCTGCACGACGCCGAGCATCGCCTCGGCGACCTTCGCGGCGGTGTCGGCGCTCACGGCCTGGCCGAGCGAGCGCGACTGCGTGGTGCTCACCACCGTGCCGTCCGGTGCGAGCACCTGGCCCACCACGTAGGGGTTCATGACGATGCCGTCGTTGGCGATGGCGGCCGCCATCACGGCGTTCTGCATGCAGGTGGTCTGGGGGCCGGGGGTGTGCCCCTGGCCGACGGGCTGGCCGGCGCCCGCCCACGCGGTCTCCCACTCCGTCATCTCGCCCGGGTCGGGCATGACGGAAGCGGTGGTGGAGAAGTCCTGGCCGAGCGACTGCCCGTAGCCGAAGGCGCGCGCGTACTGCACGAGGTTCTCGGCACCGCTCTCGGTCGCCATCTGGGCGAACGCGGTGTTCGCCGAGACCTCGAAGGCGCGCTCGAGGCTGATGGTGCCCCAGTCGGTGCCGCCGATGTTCGTGACGCTCGCGCCGCCCACCTCGAGCTCGCCCGGGGCGTCGATCTGGGTGTCGAGCGTGGCGGTGCCGGTCTCGAGCGCCGTGGCGAGGGTGATGACCTTGAAGGTCGAGCCCGGGGTGTAGAGCGCCTGGGTGGCGCGGTTGTACTCGCCCGTGCCGTCGCTGCCGGATTCGCGCACGGCGTCGATGTCGGTGTTGTCGAAGGACGGCGAGCTCGCCATGGCCAGCACGGCGCCGGAGCGCGGGTCGAGCACCACGATGGCGCCCGTGCGGCCCTCGAGCGCCTGCTCGGCGGCCGTCTGGATGCGCGAGTCGATGGTGAGCGCGACGGAGTTGCCGGGCTGCGCCACGCCCGCGAGCGACAGGATCGCGTTCTCCCAGCTCGAGTAGTCCTTCGAGCCGGTGAGCGTGTCGTTCATGGTGCTCTCCACGCCGGAGGAGCCGTACCGCGTGGAGTAGTAGCCCACCGTGTGCGCCGCCATGTTGCCGTTGGGGTAGGAGCGCACGTACGTGCCGTCGTCCTGGCGCACGGACTCGGCGAGCGTGAGGCCGTCGGAGGTGATAATGGACCCGCGCTGGATGTAGGCCTGGCGCATGATGGTGTGGTTGTTCGAGGGCATGCTCTGGTACTCGTCGGCCTTGATGACCTGGATGTAGGTGAGGTTGCCGATGAGCACCGCGAAGAGCGCGGTGAACAGGAACACGGTGCGGGTGAGGCGCTTGGCGAGCGCGACGCGGCCGAGCACGCCGGATTCGGGCGTGTCGAGCAGGCGCCGGCGCAGGCGCGAGCCGGGGCGGGCGTGCGAGCCGCCGATGCTGCCCGAGCCGCCGGTGGAGCCGGTGCGCCCCGCCCGGCCGGACGCGGACGAGCCGCCGTCCTTGCGCGACCCGTGGAAGATGCGCGTGCCCACGCTGCTCATGAGGCCGTCGGCGACGGCCTCCGCCCCGCGCGAGCCCATGGCGGGGATGGCGGCCATGATGCCCGTGCCCGTGAGCTCCGTCTCGCGGCCGGTGGCCTCGTCGCCCGCGCGCATGAGCAGGCCCACGATGATGAAGCTCGCCAGCAGCGACGAGCCGCCCTGGCTCATGAACGGCAGCGTCACGCCCGTGAGCGGGATGAGCCGCGTCACGCCGCCCACGATGAGGAAGGCCTGGAACGAGATGGCGGCGGTGAGGCCGGTGGCCGAGAACGCGGCGAGGTCGCTCTTGGCGCGCGCCGCGGTGGTGAGGCCGCGCACGGCGAAGAGCATGAAGAGCATGAGCACGGCGGTGGCGCCGAGCAGGCCGAGCTCCTCGCCGATGGCCGAGAAGATGAAGTCGGAGGCCACGACGGGGATGTAGTCGGGCATGCCGCGGCCGATGCCCGTGCCCACGAGGCCGCCGTCGGCGAGCGAGTAGAGCGACTGCACGAGCTGGTAGCCGCCGCCCTGCGCGTCGGCGAAGGGATCGAGCCAGATGGCGAAGCGCGTGCGCACGTGCCCCATGAGCTGGTACATGCCGAAGCCGCCGATGAGCAGGAGCACGATGCCGATGATGACGTAGGAGATGCGCCCCGTGGCCACGTAGAGCATGATGAGGAAGAGCGTGTAGAACAGAAGGGCCGAGCCCAGGTCGCGCTCGAAGGCGACGATGGCCAGGCACACGCCCCACACCACGAAGAGCGGCGCGAGCAGGCGCAGGCGCGGGATCTTGAAGCCCAGGATGTTGTGGTTGGCGATGGAGAGCAGCTCGCGGTTCTCCGAGAGGTAGCCCGCGAGGAAGAGCACGATGGCCACCTTGGCGAACTCGCCGGGCTGGATGGTGAAGGAGCCGATCTCGATCCAGAGCTTGGAGCCGTAGCGGTCCGTGCCGATGAACATGGGCAGGAGCAGCAGCACGATGCCCGCGAGGCCGAGCGTGTACTTATAGCGCTTCACCACGTCGAGGTTCTTCACGAGGGCGAGCGTGCCGATCATGAGCGCGATGCCCACGAAGAGGTAGATGATCTGGTTGATGGCCGACGACGGCGCGAGCCGCGAGACGAAGGTGATGCCGATGCCCGAGAGCACGAAGACGATCGGCAGGATGGCCGGGTCCGCGCCGGGCGCCAGGAAGCGCACGCCGATGTGCGCGGCGGCGAAGGCGGCGAACAGGCCGAGCGGCACGGCGAGCGTGCTGAACGTGAGCGCGGTGCCGGTGGTGACCACATAGAGCGCGTAGAGCAGGGTGACGGGGAACGCGCCCCCGATCAACAGCATGAGCTCGGTGTTGCGACGGCTTCCCATCACGCCTCACCTCCCGGGGTTCCGGCCGCTTCGGCGCCGGCGGCATCGTCGGCGTCGGTGGAGCTGCCCTCGATGGCGGCGGCGTTCTGGGCCGCCCTCGTCCTATCGGCATCGATCTGCGTGCGGTACTGCGAGAGCGTCGCGCGCGCCTCGTCCATGCTCGCCTGGCCGATGCCCTCGTTCAGGCGGTTCTGCGTGTCCTCGGGCAGGTCATCGATCTGGATGGCGGTCTCGTCGTACAGGCGGTAGAGGTCGATGCCCAGGATGGACTCCGGCACGCCGGTGTAGATGGCCACATGCCCGTTGTGCACGCCGAGGAACAGCGAGCTGGAAACGACGTACGCGCCGACGGCCAGGGCCGCGGCGAGCGCGAAGATGATGCCCGCGAGCGCGATGAGGATGTTGCGGCGCCGCCGGCGGATGAGGTCGCGCATGCGGCCGTCGTCGACCACGTCGGCCACCACGACGGTCACGTTGTCGCCGCCGCCCGCGGCGAGCGCGGCGTCGACGAGGTTGTCGACGCACAGCTGCGCGGTGGGGGACTGCATGGCGATGGCCTCGATGTCGGCGTCGGGCACCATGCTCGAGAGGCCGTCGGAGCACAGGATGAGGCGGTCGCCCTCCTCGATGTTGAGCTGGAAGTGGTCCGCGTACATGGCGGGGTCGGAGCCGAGCGCGCGGGTGATGACGGAGCGGTTGGGGTGCACGCGCGCCTCGTCGGCCGTGATCTCGCCGGCGTCGACGAGCTCCTCCACATAGGAGTGGTCGTGGGTGACGCGGATGAGCGTGCCCTCGTGCAGCAGGTAGGCGCGCGAGTCGCCCACGTGCGCGATGGCGAGCGACGTGCCCTCGATGTAGGCGACCGTCGCCGTGCAGCCCATGCCGGGCTTGCCGAGCCCGTTCTCCGCCGCCTCGATGATGGCGGCGTTGGCGGCCTCGACGGCAGCTGCGAGGCGGGCGGGATCGGCCTCATGCGGCGCGAGGCGCGCGATGGTCTCGACCGCGAGCGAGGATGCCACCTCGCCGGCGGCGTGGCCGCCCATGCCGTCGCACACGCAGAACAGCGGCGACTGCACGAGGTAGGAGTCCTCGTTGTGCGTGCGCACACAGCCCACGTCGGAGCGGGCGCCCCACATGAGCGAGGTGCTCGTGCCGGCGTCGTAGGTGGAATCGGTATCGATGCGCTCCTCCGTGACCGCGGGGAAGCTCTGCGTGGAGCCGGGGTCGGTGAGCTTGCGCTCCACGGCGGCGACGTCGATCTCGGCCGTGGTGTCGGGGCGCGCGGGCCCGGCCGTCTGCTCGGGGTCGGGCTCCGGGGCGGGTGCC
>NZ_CAPF01000086.1:0-24818 GCF_000321165.1 Enorma timonensis | reverse complement strand
GCGAGCGCCGCGGCCCTCCTCATCCCGACCATTCGATCCCCTTCCCTTCTGTCTCTGCAGGAAAAAGGGGCCCGGCCCGCAGGCCGAGCCCCCGTGCATGCCGTTCCCGCGAGCCCCTACTCGCGGCGGCGGCGGAAGTGCGCGCCGCCCGCGACGGCGGCCGCTCCCGCGAGCGCGATGCCCGCGGCCATGGCGGCAGCCGGGTCGCCGGTCTGCGGCAGGTCGGACTTCCCGTTAGACCCGGCGGTCTCCATCGAGGCCTGCTGCTTGGTGCCGTTGCCGTCGTTGTCGTTCACGACGCCGGTGCCCTGGTCGCCATCGGCAGCGGGCTTGTCCCAGCCCATCTGCTTGGCCAGGCGGTCGTAGGCGTCCTGTGCCATGGCGAGGTCGGCGAGCTTCTCGGCGAGCTCCTGCTCGGTCACGCCGGCGCGCTCGGAGGCCTCCTCGTAGGCGGCACGGGCGGCGTCGAGCTCGCCCGCGGCCTTGTCGAGGGCGTCCTTCTTCGCCTGATAGGCGTTGTGCGCCTCGGCTGCGGCCTGGGCGACCGCGGGGCTCGCGGTCGCGACCTTGAGGCCGTTTACCACGATGTCCTCGGCCGTCTGCTGGGCGAGCACGGCCTTCCAGGCGGAAGCGAGCTCGGTCTGCTCAGCGATGGTCGCCTCGAGCTCCTTGATGGACTGCTGGAGCGCGGCCTGCTCGTTCTCGATGCGCTCGAATTGCGCAAGACGTTACATTATCTTCTGAAACATATAGCGCACCTTGTCCAGGCGGCTGTTTGGACGGCGGGGCTGGATGACTGGCTTGCCGACAGCGGCCTGATACCCTTTCAGTTCTGTAAGGCATACGCTCTGCCCGTTGGTGTAAAAGGCCAGATCAGTACGGTATGCCTGTATACAGCGGGCGGGAATCTCGCCAGTAAAGACAACTTCATCCTTTTTTACCTGGACCGTTTCGATGGTGGCACAGTATTTCGGTGCATCATGATAAGCCCTGGAAAGATATTCCCGGGGCGCATAGAGGGTGAAGGAGAGATAAGGTTCCAGCAGTTGCGTCCCTGATTCCTTCAATGCCTGTTCCAATACAATCGGGGCCAATGAGCGGAAGTCCGCCGGCGTGCTGACCGGACTGTAATAAAGCCCGTATTCAAAGCAAATCTTACAGTCCGTTACGTTCCAGCCGAACAAGCCCTGCTCCAGCCCGTAACGGATACCATCCCTGACAGCGTTTTGAAAACTCTGGTTCAAGTATCCCAGCGAAACCCGGCTCTCGTATTGTACACCGGAGCCAAGCGGGAGTGGTGTAACAGACAGTCCGATGGATGCCCAAAACGGGTTGGGCGGCACCTCGATATGGATGGTGTGGCTGGCTGCTTTGAGCGGCCGCTCCATATAAATGACGGTGGGTTCCTTTACCACTGTTTCAAGCTTGTATTTTTCCGACAGCAAAGCGGAAACAACCTCCAACTGCACCCGGCCCAAAAAAGAAAGAATGATCTCATGGGTGATGGAATCCACCTCGCAGCGCAAAAGCGGGTCAGTATCCGCAAGTTGCGTAAGAGCGTCCAGCAGCCGTTCTCTTTGCGCTGCCGTTTTCGGCGCAATCGACGTCCGCAGCATGGGGAGGGGGTCCTCACGCCACCTTTTACGAGGGAGCCGGGTTGGGTCCCCTAATACATCGTTTAACCTCACGCTGTCGCTGGGAAGGATAACAATTTCACCCGGATAAGCGGTGTCTGTCCGAACAATTTCCCCTTTGGATGGAATACGCATCTCTGTGATTTTCAGCTTTTCTCTCCCGGCCAGGGCCACCGTATCCCGCAGGCGCAGCGTTCCGCTGTATAGCCGTAGATAGACACGCCGCTGGCCGCAATCTGTATACTCCACCTTGAAAACGCTGCCGCATAGGGCGGCGCTCCCCTGTTCCCCAATCGGTTGGAACAGCCCTGTCACCGCATCCATCAACGGTTGAATGCCAAGGCCCTTTTTGGCGCTGCCATAATAGACCGGGAACAGGGAGGCGTCTTGAACCCGCCGCTGTTCCTCCCGCACAAGTTTTTCCCGGCTGATTGGTTCTCCTGCGATTTACTTTTCCAATAATTTATCGTTATTTTCGATGACCGCATCCCATGCTTCTATGTCGGTATTTTCCTCCAGGACTATTTCCGGGGACAGCGACACCGTCTGCTTGATGATAATATCGGCGGAGAGCTTATCCCGAACAGACTGAACCACGCTCTGCAAATCAACGCCAGCCTGGTCGATCTTGTTGATAAAGATAACGGTGGGAATGTTCATTTTCCGCAGGGCATGGAACAGAATACGGGTCTGGGCCTGCACGCCATCTTTAGCGGAGATCACCAAGATGGCCCCATCTAAAACAGCCAAAGAGCGGTACACCTCCGCCAAAAAATCCATGTGGCCGGGCGTATCCACAATGTTGACTTTACATCTGTGCCACTGGAAGGAAGTGACTGCCGCTTGAATGGTAATCCCACGCTGCCGCTCCAAAAACATGGTGTCCGTCCTCGTTGTCCCTTTTTCGACGCTCCCCGGTTCTGAAATGGCTCCGCTGGCATATAGCAGGCTCTCCGTCAAGGTCGTCTTTCCAGCGTCTACATGGGCAAGAATTCCAATATTGATTATTTTCATGTGATTGTCCTCCCTTTACTGCCCCGAAGGGCATAAAAATCCCCAGCAGTAAAATACTTTTACCACTGGGGATGATAATTTGCGGACATACTCATATACAGCATACACCTGTTTGTGAGTGCTGTTTTTGGGGATATGTCAAAATTGATAAGGCAAAAGTATTCTTAAATTGGGTACAAAAAACTAAGCCCCTACAAAAGGGACTATCATAATCCTTTGTTCCCACTATTTGATTATAGTTTTATTTAAGAATACCTTGCCGCATATTTTTTACTCCTTTTCTGGGATTGAATTATTATATCACATCAGTTTTAGGAAAACAAGTATCTAAAAGAAATTTTTCTTCCCCTTATATGTAACAATCATACCGGCTTCCTAACGTTCAGAATGGTTTCTACTGTCTGCTGCGGTGTTTGGTTGGAATTGTCCAGCCAAAAGCCGATCCGTGGTGTTGTCTGCATTTTACTAAATACAAATTCAATGTATACAGAAAGAAATATATAAGGAGTGGGAGGGATTCCGCCGTAGTCGGCATTGTAGGAAAATCCAAAAGTTTAGATTTTCTCAAAATGCTTATCTTTTGGTCTTTGGTTCGGAATAGTGTAGTGCTGGCGGTCTATCTATTGTTTTCGGTTGCTTGCTTCTTTACCGTACATGAGCATTGTCGCCGGTCATGTTGTTCTGGGCGTGGCCTTGGTGCGTTGCGGACCAGTTGGTCTGGAGCATCGAGATGGCCATGAGGTTGATGGACACCTGGATGGGGTCGAGGCCCGCCTGCTTGCGCAGCTCGTTGCAGCGCGAGATGATCTCAAGCGACGCCTTGACATTGTCGAGGTCGGTGGCGTCGCCCTTAGTTCCGACATGGGTGTAGTCGGAGAGCATCGAGCCATCCGCGAGGTCGAACTCAAACAACGGGCCACCTGTGCCGGTGAGGATGTGATAGGCGACGTTCAGGTACGATACGGGGCTCGTGATATCACCGGAGCCTGCGAACTTGCCGTCATACCACTTGAGGAAGTCGACGAAGTCGTCGACGGCCTGCTCGGTGCCCTGGTCGATCTGGGACTGGAGCTCGTCGATCTGCTTCTGCACCTCGGCGATCTGGGTGTTGAGGCCGTCGACCGTTTTCTGTGCGGCCTCGAGCTCGCCACGGGCGGTCTCCTCAGCGCTCTGCGCGGCGGTGAGCTCGCCGCTCAGGCGGTCGTGCTCTTCCTGCCATGCGATCTGGGCGTCCCCGAGGTCGGCGAGCGCGTCCTCGGCGGCCTTGAGCTCGCCGTTGGCGGCGGTGAGGGCCTCATTCGCCTCGGTCTGGTCGGCCTTGGCCTCGGTCACGGCGTCCTCGTAGCCACTAAGCTCGTCCTCGAGCGCGTCGATCTCGCCGGGGATGGCCTCGATGCGGGCGTTGGCGGCATCGAGTTCGTCCTGTGCGGCGGTCACGGCGGCCTCGGCGTCGGCGATGGCCGCATCAGCCTCGGCCTTGGCCTCATCGCCCGCGTTCGCGACGGCGTCGTCGTAGGCGGCCTGCTCGGTCGCGAGTGCGGCCTCAGCGTCCATCACGGCCTGCTGTCCGGCGGCGAGGTTGGCCTCGGCGGTCCCGACGGCGTTCTCAGCGTCAGCGAGCTTTCCCTGGGCGGCGCTGACGGCGCCATTGGCGGCGCTGAGCGCGGCCTGCGCGGAGTTGTTCTGGTCCTGCGCGTTTGCGAGTGCGGACTCGGCTGCGTCGAGCGCGGAGCGGTCGACCGTGGAGGGGTCCTCGGCCTCAGCGCATGCGGCATCATAGGCAGCTTTGGCGCTGTCATAGGTGGCCTGCGCGGACGCGAGCGCGGCCGCGGCGGTGTCGGCTGCGGACTGCGCGCCCGGAAGGGCGGCGTTGGCAGCGTCGAGCTCGCCCTGGGCGGAGGTCACAAGGGCGTTGGCGTCAGCCACGGCCTGCTCGAGGCCGGCGATGGCGCCCTGCTTGGTCGCGAGGTCGGACTCGGCAGCGTCGAGCTTGTCCTTGGCGGTGGCGAGGATGTCGCCCTTGATGGCCTCGACGGCGGAGGTGTAGTTGGCGCGGGCGTCCTCGAGCTCGGCGTTAGCCGCGTCGACGGCGCTCTTGAGGCCGGGCAGGGACTCTTCGAGGCTCGTCTTCTCGCCAGTCTTGTCGGCGATTTCGCCGTTCAGGCGGTCGACCTCAGCCTCAGCGGCGTCCACGGCGTTCTCAGCATCCTGCTGCGTCTTGAGGGCGTCGTCGTAGGCCTGCTTGGCCGCCTCGTAGTCACCCTGGAGCTCGTCGATGTTCGAGGAGTCCAGGAACTCGTCGAGGGCGGCCTGCGCCTCCTCGAGCTTCTCGTTGGCTTTATCAAGGGCGGTCTGCTTGTCGGCGGCGTTTTTCTCTGCGTCCTCGAGGTCGCCGGTGAGGCCGTCGAGCTCGCCCTGGGCGGCGTCGCGGTCGGCCTGCGCCTTCTCGGCAGCCTCCTGCGCGGCCGTGAGCTGGTCGACGAGGGCCTGCGCCTGGGTCTCGAGCTCGGCGATGGCGGCGGCGTCGGCGGCGTCGTAGGTGCTCTCAGCAGAGGTAACGGCGTTGCCGGCGCTGGTCTCGGCGGTCTGCGCATCCGCGTTGGCGGCGGCAGCGGCGTCGGCCGCGGCCTGCACCTCGGCGAGGAGCGCCTTGGCCTCCTCGAGGGTCATCTCGACCTCGCCGTTGGCGGCGGCGATGAGGCGCTGGGTTGCCTCGGAGTAGTTCGTCTCGGCGATGAGGCGGTGGATCTCGTCGGACGCGGTGGTGGTGCCGTCAGTGGCGCCCGCGGCGATGGCCGCGGCGGGCGCGAGTGCGCTCGGGGCGACCATGGCGCCGACGAGGCCGGCGGTGATGACGGGCTTTGCATTGAAGATTGGCAGCTTCATCTTCTCACGTTCTTTCATGTGCTTGGGCTGGTACTTGCGCTTCATGGCACTCCTTCGACGTCGGGCTCCCCCGTATTGTGTTCAGGTGGTTAACGATTAAGAACCATGGTTAATAATAACAAACCAAGGTCGCATTACAAGCAATTACGCTCGTGAAATGGACAAGACGGAGCGCCGAGAGCGGCTAGGAAACAACATCAAAAAGAGGCGAATCGCTGCGGGCCTCACCATGCGCCAGTTCGCGGACATGGCGGGGACCTCCCACACCTACCTTTGGCAGGTGGAGACGGGGCGCGTCGGCATCGGGTTCGACATGCTCTGCAAGTTCGCCGACGCCCTCGGCATCGAGGTTCGCGAGCTCATCGACTTTTAATTGCTTGACCCTTCGCGTGGCGAGTCCTAACCTCAACCGCATGGACAACAGCACGAGAAGACGGCTCCTCGGCCGGAGGATCAGGGCCCTGCGCGTGGAGGCCGGGCTCACCCAGCGCGAGCTCGCACTCATGGCCGGGACGAGCCAGTCGCACCTGTGGAACATCGAGAGGGGCTCGGTGAACACCAGCTTCGACCTCATCTGCCGCATCGCGGAGGCGCTGGACGCCCCCGCGCGCGACCTCTTCGACTTCTAGGCCTCCTCCCCGGCATCGTCTCGAACGGCCTCATCGAGCTCCATGGCGATGCTCGCCGCGTTCGCTATCCCCGCCACGTAGCCGCGCAGCCACGCGACGTCGCGGGTGCCGCCGTCGTCTGGCGACGAGACGGCGGCGAGCTCGTCGAGCAGGGCGGACACCAGCAACCCGTATCCGCTCGGCCTCCCCGGCTGAAGTTCCTGCGCGCTGATGCTTGAGTCGACCATTAGAGTAACCCCTCCTCATCTGCCTCGGTGTAGTATGCGTACTCGGGATAGAAGCCCGGGTCGTCGTACGCCTCCTCGATTTCGCCGACCGTCATGCGCGCCACCTCGCCCCAGGCGTACTGGCCGTTGCCGGCGAGCATCCACGCCTTGGGCCACCATGCGGGGTACCTCGACCAGACCTCGTCCCAGTCGGACTCGCTCATATAATCGGCGCAGTCGTTCAGCCGGTAGACGCCCTCGTAGGGCTGGAAGCGCTCGCGTATCCTGCCGCGCAGCTCCGAGCTCACCTCCTCGATCGCCTCGAGGGCGGCCTCGCCAATCGGCACCATGGCTCCGTCCATCCGCTGCTCCCTTCTCTCGAATCCGCCCTTGCCGGATGCAAGCGCGCTTGCTTCCGGCTTGATTGCCGGATCGCCGGAGGGCGCGGGGCGTCAACGGCCTTCGGGAAGCCTTCGTGTGCCGGGCATGACATCGTTGATGCCCGCCGCAAAGTCGACGGCACATGACGGGCGGTGGCTCCATCGCCTAGAGCGTGCATATCTCCCACGCCGCGGGCATCCGGTCGTGCACGCCCGCCTCGGCGTTCTCGAGCGCCTGCACCATGCGCTCGACGCACTCGCAGAGCTCGTGTGCGACGTAGAGCGCGCGCAGGTCGACGCTCGCCTTCGTCCATGTCGGCAGGGAAATGCCGAGGTCGGCGTCGACGCAGGTCGCGTTCCACGATGCGGCGTAGTCCTCAATGTTGATGTAGGCATCGCTCCAGTACCGCATGAGCAGGGCGAGCCGCAGGTCATCTCGGTCGCCGTGCCGGTCGTAACGGCGCTTCGCGATGAGGTACGCGCGGTTCATGATCTGAACGCCGTGCTCGGATCGCTGCGAGCTGAAGTCATAGCCGGAAAAGTCCAGCGTGCGAATCTCTGAACTGGTGGTTTCATCGTTCATCAGGGTCGTCCTTCCTCATCGGTTTCCGTGTAGTGGGCGTACTCCGGTTCGAACGCCGGGTCGGCGTACGCGGCCTCGATCTGCTCGACGGACATGGCGCTCACCTGCGCAGATGTGTGCTGACCGTTGTCTGCGAGCAGCCACGCATGCATCCACCAGAGCGGATATGCCGCCCAGGTGTTCAGCCAGTCTTCCTCGGAGACGTACTCGCCGAAGTCGTTGATTCGGTAGACGCCCTCGTAGGGCTCGAACTGGTCGCGCACGCAGGAGCGCAGCTCGTCCGTCACGGCGAGGATCTGCTGCATCACGTCGGCTCCTATCGCAGACATGCTCACCACCATCCGTTCTCGTCGCACTGCCGGAAGTACTCGCGGCGGGCGTCCTCGTAGGCGCGAAGCGTCTCCTGCGGATAGCCGAGGTCGCGCAGGTAGGACAGCCCGCCCTTCCCGTCGTCGTACTCGACGGTGCCGAAGCACGAGACCACGTCCCAGTCGGCCTGACCGTTGATGTGGTACTCGTGGTTGCCCATCTCGTAGAGGAACGCCGCGAAAGCGAAGTCGTAGGTCGCCATGCGTTCTGTGAGCTCCTGAGTTTGGCGCTTAAGCATGTCTTTCAGCTCGCCCACGTCGGATCGGCGCATATAGCCGCCGGGTGCGAAGCGCACGAGGTCGTCGGGCGTGCAGCCGAGGCGTCGCATGCCCTCCTCGAGCTGCTTATTGGAGAACGCCCAGATGGTGTCGAGCTCCGAGAACTCGCGCTGGAAACGCTCTTTGAGCTTCGTGTACGTGGATGCGGTGACGGTCGCGGACATGGTTAGGCCTCCTTCGCGATGAGGACGGGCGCGAGCTGCACGATGTACGCGCGCTGACCGAAGTTGCCGTAGCTCGTGTCCCCGATGACGGTCGCGTAGCCCTGCTGGACGAGGGCGTCGAGGTAAACGCGCCGGTCATAGGGCACGAACGCGCAGCCTTGGGGCAGGGCGTCGTCGAGGTTGACCGTGAGGTCGTCCCACAGCTCCTCCTCGGCGAGGTCGTACAGCATCACCGCAGGTCGGTCGCCCATGACGTAGCGGTCGAGCACGGGCGTGAGGGTCGGCGTATCGGGCACGTCGATCTGGATCGAGGTCACGATGGCGGGCATGAGGGCTCCTTTCGGGCGGGGACACGGGTCGTGGGTTCACCCGTGGCCCCGCGCGCACGTGCGGGGCCTGCCTCGGAAAAAGAAACCCGCGAGCCGGGTGCGGCTCGCGGGTGCGATGGTCGGGCGGGACGCTGAGCTGCGGTTACGCCGTCTGCTCGGCCGTGCGGGTGCGCCAGTCGAGCTCCTCGACGACGACCTCGACCTTGGAGCGGCGCACGCCTTGGCGATCCTCGTAGGAGGACTGACGGAGACGTCCCTGCACCGAGACGTAGGTGCCCTTCATGAGGTACTGGGCGAGGGCGTTCGCGCGGCGTCCGAAGAGCACGAGGTCGATGTAGTTCGGGCGGTCGGCGTAGGTGCCGTCTTCCTGACGGGCGCGCTCGTTGACGGCGACGGTGGCGCTGAGCACCGGGGTGCCTGACTTGGTGGCTCGGAGCTCGGCGTTTGCAGTGAGGTTGCCGGAGATGGCGGCGGTGTTAATCGACATAGTGGTTCCTTCCTGCTGGGATTGAGGCCTGACGCAGAAGAAACCGTGGCTCGAGACGATAGTCGCGGGCCTTGAATGAGGGCGCGTTGAACAAGAACGATCAAACCATGTACGTATAATGTCGCGATTATGTACCGTGTGCAAAACTCAAACAAACTATTTCTATAACCTTTACGGTATTTGTACACACTATATAGTCGATGTTAAGTAGAACGATAGAAAACTATATAGTGACTGTATAGTAGACCGGCTTTTTGGTAAAATGATACACAACAGGGAGATCTCTCGTGGAAGGGGTCGCCAAATGACCAAACACCCCAACAGCAAGCACGCGCCGACCGTGTCGGTCGTCAACCAGAAGGACAGCGTCGGCAAGTCGTTCATCGTCACGAACAACCGCGCGGACGACCAGCAGAAGCTCGAGGGGCCGCAGAGCGAATATGTGCCGTTCATGTTGTCCATCACACCCGAGGACAAGGCGCGCGTCAAGGCATGGGCGCGCGAGGATCGCGTGCGCATGGCTGCTGTCATCCGCAGGCTGATAGAGCAGGAGGCCGTCATGCGCGACATCGCGGAGCGCGACGGCATCACCTCGGCCGCCGTGTTCAAGCGCATGGTCGAGCGCGACGAGCGCGCGTGGAAGCGCCGGAAGAAGTAAGCAGCGTGCTGAGCAGCACAAACGAGCTATAACCGTGCCACATACGAGAGGAGCCACCATGAAGGACTACGTGCCCATGCTCGCGAAGTCGAAGGTCAAGGAGCTCGGGTTCTCCGATAAGCTCATCGACGAGCTGCTGCCCGAGCCCGTGCTGAGGCCCAACCCGCATCACGTCAGCGGCCCTCCGATGAGCCTGTGGAAGGAGGCCGACGTCGAGCAGGCTATGGAAACAGAGGTGTTCAAGGCGCACATCGCGAAGCGCAACGCGATGCGCGAGAAGCGCCAGGCCGCTGCGAAGAAGGCCGTCGAGACGAAGCGGAAGAACCTGCTCGAACATGTGCGCTCCATCATCCCCGAGATCGAGGTTGACGATGACTGGACGGAGAAGGAGCTTCTCGAGGCGGGGCGTCAAAGCAAGCACGATTACGAGGTCTTCGTGCTCGGTCACTACGGCGATACGTCGTTCCTCTGCACCGACCCGCGCACGTTGCAGCGCTGGGCCGTGAACTTCGTGCGGCACAGGCTCACGCGCTACGAGGTCGAGTTGGACGACATGGCCGGCAAGACCGGGTGCTCCGAGGCGCACAACCTCTATCACGACGCGGTGAACCAGAAGATCGCGGAGACCTACCCCTTCCTCAGGAAAGAGTGCCGCAGGCAGCGGTGCACCGTGTCAGATCCCGAGCTCATTCGGGAGTATTACATGAAGTGGGACGCGAAGAAGTAGCTTTAGCGACCACAGGCTGATGAAGAGCGCCCGCTTCCGGTACACGTCGGGGCGGGCGTTTTTTCGTCGCGACCCACACCCTTTCGGGCACACAGAAGAAAAAGCGAAGCCGCACCGCGCAGCCAGGGCCGCGCGCCCGGCCTGCTCTGCACACTTCAGTGTTCAAGGTGTGTAATGTGTACACGGAAACGTTTTAGGCTATCTACCTGCGGAAACAGTGGTTTTAACATGGTTTATAAGCATGTTTCAAAAAATAGGGTGTACCTAAAGGTGTACGGCTAATTCCGCAGGTAAAACTATATAAAACAGCTCTCAAGTACACTTTACACACCTTGTGAGATATATAAAGGGTAGTTTTTGTTCCCGAGGGGGGCATTCGCTTCTTCTTGGTGGTCTCTAGGGGTTGGCGGGGTGAAGCGCCTATATTAAAGAATCGCCCGCAGGGTGTGCAAGGTGTACATAGACCTTGTTTGTGCTTGTTTACCTGCGGAAGCAGCTACACATATAGGGTGTACACGTAGGCATGCAGGGTGTGTGCCGTGTACACCGGGGCGTACACGGCACATCCTTCTACGTGTGTTTGAAAGTCGTAGTAAAAAACTCGCCCGCAGGGTGTGTAAGGTGTACACGACCGTTCTTTTCGGTGTTTTACCTGCAAAAATACCCAACACACCCGGGGTGTACACGGCGCTCTCAGGGTGTGCAGGGTGTACCGGAGGGTGTACACAGGTGTGCGAGCACACCCTCGCGTGCGCGTGTGTCAAGGTGCCCCGCTCCCGGGTACACACCTTGAATACCCACCTGCCGCGGAACGCGAAGACGGCGGCGGCTGCCCAGTCTGCGGACATGTCGCGCGCGACGCCGAAGCCGAGGAGTAAGGCCGCTACCATGTGTGCCCGAACCGTTCGGTCTGGGTGTGCGAAAAACAGGGGTACCGAACGTGCGTTTGATACCCCTGATGTACATACAAACGTACATACAACTTTGATTATAGAAGAAAAAAGCTCGGAGTTTTTAGGCTCCGAGCTGGACTTTTGGTCGCGGGGGCAGGATTTGAACCTACGACCTCCGGGTTATGAGCCCGGCGAGCTACCAGACTGCTCCACCCCGCAATGTCTGGATGCGCCTGTGCGCAAGAAGAAACAATACGCCCTTCGCGGATGAATTGCAAGGCGAAAGCGCGCGAATGTGACGATGTCTCCACAAAAGGTTGCCGATGTGGCGATGGGGAGGCTGTCCGAACGCCGGCCTGCCCACGCCAGCAGCTCCGCGCCGACCTCGCCCCGCCCTGCGCGCCGATGCACCCGCCCTACCACTTACGCCCCGCCCTCCGCCCTGCGCGCTGCCCACGCCCCCGCTCCCACCCAAGTTCTGGCGTTATAAAGTAGATACCAGTTTGCTGGCAGCCTGGCTCACCCCGCTTGTTACACTCTTGCCCATGCGGCCGCCGACACCTCGCGCACCCGCGAGCGCGACCGACCCAGGACACTGCGCGAAAGGATACGCCCATGTGCGGAATCGTTGGTTATACCGGAAGCGAGCAGGCGAAGGACATCCTCATCGGGGGCCTCAAGCGCCTCGAGTACCGCGGGTACGACTCCGCGGGCGTCGCGCTCGAGCGGGGCGACGGCGCGGGACTCGACGTCTTCCGCCGTGTGGGCAAGGTCTCCGGCCTCGAATCCGAGCTCGAGCACCTCGACTGCGACTCGACGTGCGGCATCGGCCACACGCGCTGGGCGACGCACGGCCGCCCCTCCGTGGCCAACGCGCACCCGCACTCGAGCTGCGACGGCTGCATCTCCATCGTCCATAACGGCATCATCGAGAACTTCGCCGAGCTGCGCGAGGAGCTCGAGGGCCGCGGTCACCGCTTCACGAGCGACACCGATACCGAGGTGTTCGCCCACCTCATCGAGGAGGCGTACGAGGGCGGCAACGGCAAGCCTGGCTCGCACGACCTGCTCGCGGCCGTGCGCGAGGCGTGCACGCACGTGATCGGCGCCTACGGCATCGCCGCGATCTGCGCCGACGAGCCCGGCGTCATCGCCGTCGCGCGCAAGGACAGTCCCATCGTCATCGGCCAGGGCGCGACCGGCTGCTACGTGGCCTCGGACGTCATCGCGCTCATCGACGCCACGCGCGACGTCGTGGTGCTCGAGGACGGCCAGTTCGCGCGCCTCACGCCGGAGGGCGTCACCTACACCGACGCCGAGGGCGCCCCCATCGAGCCCGCCATCACGCACATCGATTGGGACATCGACATGGCGGAGAAGGGCGGCCACCCGGACTTCATGATCAAGGAGATCCTCGAGCAGCCGCGCGTGGTGCGCGACACCCTCGTGGGGCGCCTCACGGGCACCGGCGAGCTCGACATCGACGAGCTCGGCCTCACCTACGAGGAGCTCGACCTCATCGACCGCGTCTACGTGATCGCCTGCGGCACGAGCTACCACGCCGGACTCATCGCCAAGAACCTCATCGAGGCCTGGGCGCGCATCCCCTGCGAGGTCGAGGCGGCGAGCGAGTTCCGCTACCGCAACCCCATCATCACGCCCACGACGCTCGTCGTCGCCGTGTCGCAGTCCGGCGAGACGGCCGACACTCTTGCCGCCATTCGCGATGCGCGCATCAAGGGCGCCAAGGTGTTCGGCATCACGAACGTGGTGGGCAGCCCCGTGGCGCGCGAGAGCGACGGCGTCATCTACACGAAGGCGAACAAGGAGATCGCGGTCGCCTCGACGAAGAGCTTCATCGGCCAGGTGGTGTCGCTCACGCTGCTGGCGCTGCTGCTCGCGCAGGTGAAGGGCAAGATGAACACCCGCCAGGTGAAGCTGCTCTTCCACGAGCTCGGCGACACGGCCGAGCAGATCCAGTGGATCTTCGACACGCAGCAGGAGGCCATCCACGAGGCCGCGCTCGCGTGCAAGGACGCGCATTCGGCGCTCTTCGTGGGACGTGGCATGGGCGCGGCGATCAGCTACGAGGGCGCGCTCAAGCTCAAGGAGATCAGCTACCTGCACGCCGAGGCCTACGCGGCGGGCGAGATGAAGCACGGCCCCATCGCGCTCATCGACCCCGGCTTCCCCGTCATCGCGGTGACCACGAAGAGCCCGGTGTACGACAAGACCGTCTCGAACCTCAAGGAGTGCGAGGCGCGCGGCGCGAAGATCATCGCGGTGGCCACGGAGGGTGACGAGGACATCAAGCAGATCGCCGACCACGTGATCTACATCCCGCCGGTGCGCGACGCGTTCTCGCCCATCACGGCGACGGTGCCCCTGCAGCTTCTGGCGCGCGAGGTGGCGCTCATGCGCGGGTGCGACGTGGACCAGCCGCGCAACCTCGCCAAGAGCGTGACGGTGGAGTAAGCGCGGGGAGGGCTGTCGCGCGGGGTATCGCGCCGCCGCGGGCTGCCGTGCCATCGTTACGGGGGAGCCACAAACTTGTTCACTGAGCGTCCGTGGCCGCTGCGGTTCCGGGCGCTCTGTGTGGAGAAACTGCAAACGCGTCCGCGCGAGGCGCGCGTCATTTCCGCCCACCCCGCGCTCCGCGCCGCCCACCTAATTGAGCGAATGGTTCGCCGGCATCACGGGTTTACTAAAACCAGACGACTTATTGGCCGGCGCTCACGGGCGCCTGATGCAAGGGAGGACATCATGGGACTCAAGGCTGAGGAGGCGCTCGAGACGGACTTCGAAGGGTTCCTGGGGTACCTGCGCTCGAAGACGCGTGCGTTCATGGACGTGGATGATGGCCAATACTACATCACCCACACCGATGGATACTGGCGTGTGCAAGATTGCACCCAGCTGAACGACAAGGGTCGCTTTACGGATTGCTCCGAGCTGGTACCGACCATGTCCGAACTGATCGAGCTGCCGTGGCACGATGGCAAGAGCATCCACGATCTCTTCCCCGATGCGACGTTCTACGAGTCCATCCAGGAGGGCTGGTCGCTCTAGCGGCTGCGTTCGATGACGTGCTCACGCGGCGGGCGCCTCATTTGGGGTGCCCGCCGCGTTGTTTGCGCACGTTTGGCGTCCACTGAGCGCCTGCGGAGCGGTTCAAGTGGGCCCTCAATTCCCAAAGTGAGCGAAACGAACGTTTAATAAGGGGGTAGCCGAGTAGCCGGCAAACGGGCAACCCGGCTACCTGCGCTTTTGTTGGCGCGTGACCCCGTGCTACTTCCGGGGGTGCCTATAAACCGCTCGTTTCGCTCAATTTGGGAAATGACGCCGCCTCGATGTTGACGATAATCCGAAATCGGACTAAACTGGCGGCGGAATCGAACCTAAAGGCGCGCGGAGGTGATGGTTTCGATGGAACGGGACATGACGGACGGGCTGGGCAGCTCGCCGATCGAGCTCGACCTGCTCTACAACGAGATCGACAAGCTCTACCACGCGTACGCGCGCGGCTGCGGCCTCTCCGATTGCGCGTACTGGATGCTCTACGACCTCGTGCTCGCAGGCGGCGAGCTGCCGCTCGCGCGGTTCACGACCTCGTGGTCGTACAGCAAGCAGACCGTCAACTCCGCGCTCAAGAGCCTGCAGGCGAACGGCCTCGTCGAGCTCGCGTTCATGGAGGGCAGCCGCAAGAGCAAGCTCGCGCGGCTCACGGACGCGGGCCACGCGCTGTCCCAGGAGCGCATCGAGCCCGCCATCGAGGCTGAGCGCCGCGCGTTCGAGACGCTGGACGAAGAAGAGCGCCGCACCCTCATCCACCTGGTCCAACGCTATGCCGTCGCGCTCGAGGAGCAGATCAGCACGTGCGCGCCGAACGCTCCGAACACCTAGCCGCGCCGCACGAAGATCCGCTCGAAGCCCAGGCTGACTCCCTCTTCAAGACCCCCGCTTCGGAACAGCCCCGAGGCGGGAACCGAGAACAAGGAACGGTGCTCCATGAGGATGCTCCTGCATTTTCTGAAACCCTACAAGCTGCAGGCGTTCGCCGTGCTCGCGGCGCTCGCCGTGAACCTGCTCGGCGTGCTGCTCGTGCCCACGATCCTCGCGAACATGATCAACATCGGCGTCTCCTCGCGCGATTTCGACTACATCATCGAGCAGGCGCTCTTCATGCTCACGGCCGCCGTGCTCTCGGGCGCGGGCGCGTTCGTGTCGAACTACTTCTGCGCGGACCTCGCCACCAAGGTGGGGCGCGACATCCGCAACGCGGTCTACGAGGCGTCGCTCAGGTTCTCCGGCGGCGACTTCGAGCAGTTCGGCACCGGTTCCATGATCACGCGCACGCTGGGCGATGTGAACGTGATTCAGCAGGCCATCACCATGACCATCCAGATGATGCTGCCCGTGCCGTTCGCCGCGGTGATCGGCGTGGCGCTCGCGTGGTCCATCGACGAGCAGATGGGCATGATGCTCGCCTGCTTCATCCTTGTCGTGGCGATCATCGCGGTGGTCACAGTGAAGAAGGCGGCCGTCATCTTCCAGAAGCTGCAGCGCTTCATCGACCGCATGAACGTGCGCCTGCGCGAGAGCATCACGGGCGCGCGCGTCATTCGCGCCTTCGGCAAGGAGGAGGCCGAGCGCGAGAGCCTCGACGAGGCCTTCTCCGCCTACGCGGACAGCGCCATCAAGGTGAACTGGCTTTTCGCGACGTTCGACTGCTCGTCGTTCTTCATCATGAACCTCGCCGAGGTCGCCGTCATCTGGCTCGGCGGCAACCGCGTGGGCGCGCACGCCATGCAGATCGCGTCCATCTCCGCGTGCGTGGAATACGCCATGCTCATCCTGTTCTTCCTCATGATGGCGCAGATCTGCGCGCTCACGCTGCCGCGTGCCCTCGTGTGCCTCGAGCGCTGCCGACAGGTGATCGAGTGCCCGCTGAGCATCGCGGACGGCGCGGGCACGGAGCTGGCGCCGGCGCAGGACATCGTCGCGCACTTCGGCAACGCGTCGTTCCGGTTCGCGGACGCGAGCGAGGACACGCTGCACCACATCAACTTCTTCTGCCGCCGCGGCACCACGACGGCGATCATCGGCCCCACCGGGTCGGGTAAGTCGACCATCGCGAAGCTGCTGCTGCGCTTCCACGACGTGAGTGACGGCGCGGTCGAGGTGTGCGGCACCGACGTGCGCGACCTCACGCAGCGGGCGCTGCGGACGCGCATCTCGTACGTGCCGCAGAAGGCATGGCTGTTCAGCGGGACGATTGCCGAGAACCTGCGCTACGGCAAGCCCGACGCCACGGACGAGGAGCTGTGGCACGCGCTCGACGTGGCGCAGTCCGGCTTCGTGCGCGAGCTGCCCGACGGCCTGGAGACGCGCGTCGCGCAGGGCGGCACGAACTTCTCCGGCGGCCAGCGGCAGCGCCTCTCCATCGCGCGCGCCCTGGTGAAGCCCGCCGACCTCTACATCTTCGACGACTCGTTCAGCGCGCTCGACTTCAAGACCGACGCCGCGCTGCGCCACGCGCTCGCGACCGAGGTGGCGCACGCCGCGGTGCTCATCATCGCGCAGCGCATCAACACGATCGTCTCCGCCGACCAGATCATCGCGCTCAAGGACGGCTGCATCCAGGGGCTGGGCACGCACCGCGAGCTCATGCGCTCGTGCGCGGCGTACCAGGAGATCGCCCGCTCCCAGCTGCGCGCGGAGGAGCTCGAGGAGCTGCTGGGCGTGGACGTGGAGCTCGAGGCGGACGAGGTAGACGTGGCAGATGTGGCGGACGTGGCGACCGAGGCTGGCACCGCGGCCACGGCGACCGACGCGCCTGCCGCGACGTCTGCGGAAGGCGGCGCCCCGGCCGCGGAAGCCCCGGCCGTGAAGGGAGGTGAGTAGCCATGTCGCGCGAGAACGAGACCAAGAACCTCGAGGAAGTCGAGGCCATGGAGCTCATCGAGCGGGCGCAGGCCCAGCTCGACGGGATCGACGCCGCCAAGGGCGCTGACGCCGCCGGGAGCGCCGGTGCCGCCGGGGCCCCCGGCTCGCCCGATGCTCCCAGCGCCCCCGACACCGACGCGGAGGTGCCGCGCGACGCGTTCGGCGTGGTGCGCCGCCTGTGGACGGTGTCGAAGGGCGAGCACTGGCGCTTCGCCGTGGTGCTCGTGAGCATCGTGTGCTACACCATCGCGCAAATCGCCGCGCCGGCGTACAGCGCGCACCTCATCGACCTGCTGTGGGCGAACATCCAGCGCGCCTTCGCCGCGGGTGAGGCGTTCAGCATCGGCTGGGACACCGGCGGGCGCGAGTGCCTCATCTTCCTGGGGATCTGGACGGTCGCCTGGGCGTTCTACACGCTGCAGGCGTTCACGATGGCGAGCTTCGCCGAGCGCCTCAACCTGAAGCTCCGCCGCGCCATCGCGCAGAAGCTCAACGTGCTGCCGCTGCGGTTCTACGACGCCAACAAGCCGGGCGACATCATGAGCCGCGCGACGAACGACCTCGACAAGGTGTCCGAGGTGCTGCAGCGCGGCCTGCTCTCCATGCTCATGGCGGTGGGGTCGGTCGTGGGCGCGATCATCATGATGCTGCGCTACAACGTCGTGCTCACGGCGGTCTTTCTGGCCTTCGCCGTGGCGGCGCTGCTCATGACGCGCCTCGTGGCGAAGCGGACGCTCGTCCTGGCCGCGCGCCAGCAGCATGCGGTGGGCGTGCTCACCGGACACGTCGAGGAGGCGTACTCCGGGCGCATCGTGATCCACGCGTTCAACCAGGAGCAGGAGAGCGCCGCGCGCATCCGCGAGGCCACGCAGCGGCTCGCCGACGCTATGCGCCGCACGGACTTCATGACGAACGTCGCCGGCCCCATGGTGCGCTGCCTCGTGCGGTTCTCGCAGGTCGCGCTCGCGCTGCTGGGCACAGGCTTCCTCATCGCAGGTCGCCTCACCATCGGCACGCTGCAGGCGTTCTTCCAGTACGTGAACACCGCCGCCGAGCCGCTCACGCAGTTCTCGCTCACCATGAACCAGCTGCAGAGCGCGCTCGCCGCCGTGGAGCGCGTCTTCGACATCCTCGACGAGCCGGAGATCGAGCCCGACCCGGCCCACCCGGCGCGCGTGCCGCAGCCGGTGCGCGGGCGCGTGGCCTTCGAGCACGTGCGCTTCGGCTACGACCCCGACCGCCCGCTCATGCGCGACGTGAGCTTCGTGGCCGAGCCCGGCCAGAAGGTGGCCATCGTGGGCGCGACGGGCGCCGGCAAGACGACGCTCATCAACCTGCTCATGCGCTTCTACGAGATCGACGGCGGCCGCATCACGCTCGACGGCGTGGACACGCACGCCATGACGCGCGCGGACCTGCGGCGCAATTTCGGCATGGTGCTGCAGGACGCCTGGCTGCGCGAGGGCACCATCGCCGAGAACATCGCGTACGGCTGCGACGGCGCGACGCGCGACGAGATCATCCAGGCGGCGAAGACCGCGCAGGTGGACTTCTTCGTGCGCACGATGCCTCACGACTACGACACGGAGCTCGCGAACGACGCGGAGAACATCAGCCAGGGCCAGCGGCAGCTGCTCACCATCGCGCGCGTGCTGCTCGCGAACCCGTCGATTCTCATCCTGGACGAGGCGACGTCGAGCGTGGACACGCGCACGGAGCGAGCGATCGTCGCGGCGATGGAGGCGCTCACGAGCGGGCGCACGAGCTTCGTGATCGCGCACCGGCTCTCGACCATCGTGGACTCCGATCTTATCCTGGTCATGGACCACGGCACGATCATCGAGCAGGGCACGCACGAGGAGCTGCTCGCCGCGGGCGGCGCCTACGCGGAGCTCTACAACTCGCAGTTCGCGTAAGGTGCGCAGCGCGGGGTGCCCAGCGAGGGGCGCCCGGCGCGGCCGCCGCGCGGGCTGCGCGCCGCCGCTCCCGGCGCGATTGGCGGAATCGAACGGGTTCGTTCCCTGGGCGAGCCCGTTTTTCATGGCCCGGTTCGATTTTTTGGCGAGAAATTTCAGATATGCACGATGGAGCGACCTCCGGGCGCGCCCAGACGCCCCGCGGCGCGCCGGTTCGGGATGGGCAGTTCCCGCAATCCTGGGGTTTTGCTGTCGCGACCCATCGCGCCCGTGCCCAAACGGCTGCTCGGACACGCGTACATCGTGCATATCTGAAAAAACTCGCCAAAAAAAGCGCGCCGTGAAGAAAAAACGCGGCCGACGTGCCCGACGCAGCCCGCTGCACAGCAAACAGGACGCTTGCCAACGGGAACGACACCCGCCCCGCTGCCAAGCGCCCCGCCTCGCCGGCGCGTGAGGCCCCGGCTACAGCGTGTCCGGGTTCTCGCCGGTCATGGGAATCGGCTTGTCCGGCTCGCGCAGGCTCGTGAGCGCGGTGTAGTCACCGCCCGCCGTGGTGGGCTTCATCTCGCCCGGCGCGAACCAGTCGAGCGCGCAGTCGATCCAGGCGTTCCAGAACGGCCACTCGTGCCCGCCGATCTCGGGCTCCCAATAGGTCACGTCGAAGCCGTTGGCGCGCAGGAGCCCTGCGAAGTCGCGGTTGCTCTGGCAGAGGTTGTCGCTCTCGCCGCACGCGATGTAGAAGCGCGGCTTCTGCAGGTCGGGGTTGTCGCGGAAGCGCTCGGCGAGGGCCTCGTAGTCCTTCTCCGACCCGATCACCGTGTCGAGGTCGCCGAAGAACCGCTCGTAGTAGCGGCGCTTGCGGGGTGAATGCGAGTCGACGGCCTCGAGGATGCGGTCGCGCATGAACGTGCCGGAGAGTGCGATGATGCTGCCGAAGCGGTCCGGGCGCAGCAGGCCGTTGATCACGGCGGTGTACGCGCCGATGGAGATGCCGGCGAGCGCGGTGTCCTCGCGCTTGCGCGAGAGCGGGAACAGGTGCCGCGTGACCTCGATGAGCTCCTCGCTGATGAACTTGCCGTGCCACTCGTTGATCTCGGGCTTGTTGAGGTAGAGGCCGTCGGCGCCGGAGGGCATGATGAGCGCGATGTCGCGCGCCTCCGCCGTCTCGACCACGTGGGTCTTGTCGATCCAGTCGACGTCGCGGCCGAAGAGACCGTGCAGCAGGTAGACGGTGCGGTACGGGCCGCGCCTGCCCTTCGCGCGCTTGTCGCCGTCCATCTTGTCGACGGGAATCACGGCGGTGAGCATGACGTTGCGCTTGAGGTAGTTCGAGTAGAAATCGGCGCGGAGCAGAGCCATGGGTTCCTCCTTCGATCGGGGCGGACGGGACTAGGGCGGGTTGGGGATGGGTTGGTTGGGGACGTGTTCCATCCAACCCCTTGTTAAGAAATCGACGGAACCTGCGAGATCGAATGAGCCCAATGGGTTGGATGGAACACGTCCCCAACCAACCCATCAATCCATTCTTACCCGAGTGGGAGCCAGTCGAGCGCCTGCGGCAGGGCGACGTTCCAGAAATCCCAGTCGTGGCCGCCGGGCATCTCGTGCGCCTCGACGTCGATCCCCGTGTCTCTAAGACGGGTAGCGAGCTCCCGGTTGGGCGCGGCGAGCGGGTCGCTCGACCCCCACGCCATGAACACGCGCGGCCGCGGGCGGTCGCAGTACACCACGTCGGCCGCCAGCCGGCGCGGGTCCTTGTCGCTGTCCACCACCGCGTTGAGGTCGCCGAAGACCGACTCGAGGAACGGGCGGCTCAGGAAGAAGAGGTCGTCGGACACCACGCTGTTGAAGTCGCCGACGAGCATGGCCGAGGAGAGCGCGATGATGCAGCCGAAGTTCTCGGCGTACTTGAACCCGTTGCGCAGCGCCCCGTAGGCGCCCATGGAGATGCCGCCGATGAAGGTGTCCTCGCGCCGCCGCGAGAGCGGGAACATGCGCCGCGCGACCTCGACGAGCTCCTCGCCCACGAACCGGCCGTAGTAGTTGTGCGCGTCCGGATGGTCGAGGTAGAACGCGTTGTACCCCGACGGCATGACCACGGCGAGCCCACGCTGCTCCGCCCAGGTGCGGATGCGCGTCTCCGAGATGAAGTCGCGGTGGTTGCCCGACATGCCGTGGAGCAGGAACAGCGTCTTGAACGGCGGCTGCTCCGGCAGGTAGGGCGTGCGCTCCCAAGCCGCGGGGTCGTTGCGACGCAGGGTGTCGAGCGCGAGCGCGGCCCCGTGGTCGTCGATGGGCAGGATCACGTCGAGCGTGGTGGTGCGCATGAGGGACGGCGAATAGTAATCGACGCTCAGTCGGGCCATACAGCCTCCTTATGGTTCGCGTTGCCGCATCCATCAAGTATACATCGCCACGCCTGAGCAGGGAAAACCCAGCACCCGGCATAAGGGTATCATCTATACCATTATCACTTAGAAAATCTTATATAGAGAGACTTAGATTTGTGTATAGAGAAGCCATCCTGCGGAAACAATAGGCTCGATAGGAGATACGCCGCTCCGTAGAGCGGCAATAGCACGTCTCGCGAGACCGCCCCGGTGGGCGGGCATCCATCCCTGCGATGCCCGCGCCCGCGGCGGGCGTCGCGGGGCGAGAGAGGGGATTCCCTATGAGAATCGACAAGCTGGCAATGACCTCGAAGGAGGCGCTGCAGACCGCCATCGGCATCGCGAGCGATGCCCAGGCCGGTGCCGTTGAGCCCGTGCACCTGCTCGCGGCGCTGCTCGGGGCAGGCGAGCGCAACATCTCGGTGATCGTCGAGCGCATCGGCGCGGATCCGGCGCAGCTCGCGCGCGCCGCGCAGGAGGTCATCGACCGCGCGCCCAAGGTGACGAGCGGTGTGACGCAGATGGGGCTCTCGAACGACCTCGTCCGCGTGCTCGACCGCGCCGAGAAGCTCGCCGCGAAGATGGAGGACAACTTCGTGGTGACCGAGCACCTGCTCATGGCCCTCGCCGAGGACAAGGGCGAGGCCGGCCGCCTGCTCAACGACGCCGGCGTCACGCGCGAGCGCGTGGAGGAGGTCTACCAGGAGCTCCGCGGCGACAGCCGTGTGACCTCGGAAGACGACAAGATGCAGTTCGAGGCGCTCGAGCAGTACGGCCGCAACGTGTGCGACCTCGCGCGCGCCGGCAAGCTCGACCCGGTGATCGGCCGCTCTGACGAGATCCGCCGCACCATCCAGGTGCTCAGCCGCCGCACCAAGAACAACCCCGTGCTCATCGGCGAGCCGGGCGTGGGCAAGACCGCCATCGTGGAGGGCATCGCCCAGCGCATCGTGGCGGGCGACGTCCCGAGCACCCTGCGCGACAAGGACCTCATCGAGCTCGACATGAGCGCGCTCGTCGCCGGCGCCAAGTACCGCGGCGAGTTCGAGGACCGCTTGAAGGCCGTGCTCAAGGAGGTCGAGAAGTCCGAGGGCCGCGTGATCCTGTTCATCGACGAGCTGCACACCATCGTGGGCGCGGGCGCCACCGAGGGCTCCATGGACGCCGGCAACATCCTGAAGCCGGCGCTCGCCCGCGGCGAGCTGCACGCCATCGGCGCGACGACCCTCGACGAGTATCGCAAGTACATCGAGAAGGACGCCGCCCTCGCGCGTCGTTTCCAGACGGTCATGGTGGGCGAGCCCAGCGTGGAGGACACCATCTCCATCCTGCGCGGCCTCAAGGAGAAGTACGAGATCTACCACGGCGTGCACATCACCGACGGCGCGCTCGTGGCGGCCGCGGACCTCTCCGACCGCTACATCTCCGACCGCTTCCTGCCCGACAAGGCCATCGACCTCGTGGACGAGGCGGCCAGCCGCCTGCGCATGGAGCTCGACTCCATGCCGGCCGAGATCGACGCCACCGAGCGCCAGCTCACGCAGATGCAGATCGAGGAGCAGGCGCTCATGAAGGAGTCCGACGACGCGAGCCGCGAGCGCCTGGAAGCGCTGCGCCAGGAGATGGCCGACGTCCAGGAGCGCCTCGACGTGCAGAAGGCCGGCTGGCTCAACCAGAAGAACGCCATCGACCGCGTGCAGGAGCTCAAGGGCGAGCTGGACGAGGCCCGCAGCGAGGAGGAGCGCGCCACGCGCAACGGCGACCTCGCCCGCGCGAGCGAGCTGCGCTACTCGGTGATCCCCGGCCTCGAGCGCGAGATGTCGGCCGCCGAGGAGGAGGTCGAGGCGCAGAAGGACAAGGGCGGCGGCCTGAACGAGCAGGTGACCTCCGACGAGATCGCCGAGGTCGTGAGCGCGTGGACGGGCGTGCCCGTGTCGAAGATGATGCAGGGCGAGCTCGAGAAGCTGCAGGGCCTTGAGGACGAGCTGCACAAGCGCGTCATCGGCCAGGACGAGGCCGTGCGCGCCGTCGCGGCCGCCGTGCGCCGCAGCAGGGCGGGCCTCTCCGACCCGGACCAGCCCATCGGTAGCTTCTTCTTCCTGGGCCCCACGGGCGTGGGCAAGACCGAGCTGGCCAAGGCGCTCGCCGAGTGCCTGTTCGACGACGAGCGCGCGCTCGTGCGCATCGACATGTCCGAGTACATGGAGAAGTTCAGCGTCCAGCGGCTCATCGGCGCGCCTCCGGGATATGTGGGCTACGACGAGGGCGGCCAGCTCACCGAGGCCGTGCGTCGGCACCCGTACTGCGTCATCCTGCTCGACGAGATGGAGAAGGCGCACCCGGATGTGTTCAACGTGCTGCTGCAGGTGCTCGATGACGGGCGCCTCACGGACGGCCAGGGTCGCCAGGTGAGCTTCAAGAACACGATCATCATCATGACGTCGAACGTGGGCAGCCAGGCCATCGCCGAGTACGCCGGCAAGGACGAGGAGAAGCTCAAGGAGGCCGTGAGCGAGGCCATGCGCCAGACGTTCCGGCCGGAGTTCCTGAACCGTATCGACGACATCGTGGTCTTCCACCCGCTCGGCATGGAGCAGATCGAGCAGATCGTGGACATCCAGCTGGCGCACGTGCGCGAGCGCCTCGCCAAGCAGCGCATCACGCTCGAGATCACGCCCGCGGCCAAGCAGATGCTCGCGGTGGGCGGCCTCGATCCGGTGTACGGCGCGCGTCCGCTCAAGCGCCTTATCCAGAACGAGGTCGTGGACTGCGTCGCGCGCGCCATCATCGACGGCCGCGTGCGCGAGGGCGACGAGGTGACGGTCGACGTGGACATGGACGGCACGTTCTTCGTCTCGACCTCCGAGCCGCAGCCGGACTACGAGGTGCCCGAGGAGTAGGGCGCCCAGGGTTCGTGCGTGCAGCGTGCGCGGGGATCGGTGCGCACGGGAACGATTGATACCGCGGGGCGGTCTGGCAGGAAGCCGGGCCGCCCCGTCGCGTTTCCGCGGGATGCGCTACCCTAGAGCTGGTTATGAGGCGATTGCAGCGAGGAGGCTCTATGTCTGCGCAGAAGCAGCTGGATACGCGCGAGGATGCGGGCACCCCGAATCACGTGCGGGAATCTTCGAACGCGCGGCCAGGCGCCGCCGCTCCCGCCCCGCGCGACCCCTTCATCCGCGCGGAGAACGAGGACGATGACGGCTACGACCCCTATTCCGACCGCCGTCCCGAGCCGGAGCCGCTGTTCGAGCGCGATCCGTGGGATTGATCGGTTGCGGGAGCCGCTGCGGCGGACGTTTTCGGCGGCCCGCTAACCCAAACGA